>JACSRL010000281.1 GCA_014879765.1 Anaerolinea sp.
CGTATCGAAACCAGGCGTCTGGCCAAACGTTGGTTGAGTAGCCTTCTGAGGCGTATCGAAACCAGGCGTTTGGCCAAACGTTGGTTGAGTAGCCTTCTGAGGCGTATCGAAACCAGGCGTTTGGCCAGACGGCGGTCAACGGCGCATGGCTGGCCAGCTCAACAGCAACGCGCCCAGGAACAGCGGCAGCAGCGGCCAGGCCTGGCCCAGCAGGGCGGCCGAGCTCAGCACTTCCAGCTGGCTGGCCGTCCAGGCTGCGCCGGCCAACGCCAGCGCGCTGCCAGCCAGCGCCCAGCCGGAGCGGCCGGTGACGAACAGCACCAACAAGACCACGGCCAGCGCGGCCAACAGTTGCCAGCCTGTGCCGGGGGTCAACAGCGCCTGGGCCGCCAGCGCCAGCAGCGCCAGGGCGGCCAGCCCAGCGCCAAAGGCCTGGCGCAGCCGGGCCCATGGACTGGGCCGCCGCGCGCCGGCGCGGGCGCGTGGCCGGGTCTGCGTCGCGTCCTCGGTCTGGCCGCGCGGCGCGGCTGGCGCCTTGACGATCACCGTGGCGATCAGGTCGCCGCGCGTCGTGGCGTCCTGAACGGTGGGCATGCCCAGGCCGCGCAGCCGGAAGGACTGGCCGCTGTGGGTGCCAGCCGGGATCTTTAGCTTGACCGCGCCGTCGACGGTGGGCACGGTCACTTCCCCAGAGCGAATGGCGGTTTCGCTATCCACGGCCAACTGCACCCGCAGGTCTGCGCCGTCGCGCGTCAGGAAGGGATGAGGCTGCACCTGGATGGTCATGTAGAGATCGCCGCGCGGCCGGCCAAAGGAGCGCTCTCCCTGGCCGCGGATGCGCAGCCGGGCGCCGGAATCGACGCCGGGCGGGATGGCGACCTCCACCTTGCGGCCGTCGCTGTAGGTCAGCGTGCGGGTGGCGCCGCTCAGCGCCTCGGCCAGGCTGATCTCCGCGCTCACCTCGATGTCGCGGCCGGGGCGCACCTCAGTGGGCTGGCTGGCGCTCTCGCGGGCGGTTTCGGTCTCAGGCGCGTTCCAGCGGTTGCCGAACAGCGCCTCGAAGAAATCGGAGAAGTCGCTGCCTGCGCTGCCTGAGCGCGCTCGCCGGCCGGCGGCCGCGCTGTAGGCCCAGGCAAAGCCGCGGAAGATGCGCTCGAAGTCCTCTTCGTCGATGGTGTAGGTGCGGCGCTGGCTCTGCTCCTGGCGTTGGCGTTGCGGCTGTGGCTCCGCGTCCGAAGTGGCCCGGCCAGCGTTGCCATAGCCAGGCTGCGGCCCGGCGCTGCCATAGCCCGATCGCTGGCTGCTGGCCTCGCCGTAGTCTGGCCGCGGGCGGCTGGCGCCGGCATAGCCCGGCCGGGCGCCGCCGCCGGCGCTTGACCGGCGCTCATACTGCTGGTAGCGCCCGTCGAACAGATCGTAGTGGGCGCGCTTGTCCGGGTCGGAGAGAACGGTGTAGGCCTCGTTGATCTCCTTGAACTTCTCGGTGGCTTCCGCCTTGTTGGCGTTGACGTCCGGGTGATGGACGCGCGCCATGCGACGGAACGCGCTCTTGATCGTCTGCTCGTCCGCGTCGCGGGATACACCGAGGATGGCGTAATAGTCTTTGTAGTCCATAATGCCTGCTGTGTTGACTATTATACGCAGCAAAGGCGATTTGTGTTACATTCTATCTCGTCTCGTATACCCCCACCTCTACACGATTGAACACATCTGGATATCGCGCCAGTACTTTGATGATCATCGCTTCGGTGGCGTCTAGCGAAGGATGGCGATCGGTGACGATCTGCGCGATGACGCTGTAATGCAGCGGCCGGCCATGACTTCGTAGCTCCGCTTGAATCGCGCCAACCAATCGCCTGTGCAACCGCCCCTTCTCCTCCCATTGCGCTGCAAGCAACCTGCGGTTGTCTCGATAAAGAGCAAACAGCGCTCGCAGATCGTCCTGCATGGACGGGTTGCGCAGCAGTACGCACTCATCGGGCGAAAAGAACTCGCAGGCGTAGCAGTCGAAGTCCTCTTGCTGCAAGCAATCAGGACAATCACAGGACTGGATGTGAACGTCATCCAGCCAGAGATGATCGCCGCGGAAACTGAAGTCCGTTAACGGCGATACAAGATCATCCGGCTCGGTGTCATGGCTGATTCGCCCTTTCATCGTTCATCACTCTCCAAGACACACGCGCTGCCGATAGGCAGCAATCATCTCCGTTACTGTTCATCCAGGTCAAAGGAACCCAACTGTGGATTGTTTAACAGCAGCGCTGTCTGAACTGCTGTGATTTCGCCAACCTGACCATCCAATGCGTTCGAAAGACTCTCTTGCAGCACGAAGTTGGCGTAGTTCATGATACGCCGTGGGGTCAGCGCCTTATTGTCTGCAATTGAGCCAACCAGCACCGGAAGTGCCTCCGAAGCAAATGGATAGGCGGAGCGATCGTCGCTTCTCAGCCGACATTGCGCCAAAAGCTCCAGGAGAAACTCGATAGCCTCATTCTTGGTGAGGACATCCAGATTGACCACGTCCGGCTCGGCGCGGCTCTTGAGCTCGTTGCTCAACAAGTAGGCTACGTTCTCCTGTCGTCCGAAGGAGAACGACAGCAGGTACTCTAATCCTTGTGGATTAGCATTGAAGAAGGCATGTAGACCGGCGTTGATCTCGTTTCTTATCGCTGGTTTGAGCTCGCCAATGCGCTGATACTCATCCAGCAAGACAACCAGCTTACTGGACTGACCGGGCTTGAACGTGGCCAGACGCGCCAGCGCCGTCAGCGCGTTGATGGAATCCTCCGGCGTCTTGATGCGGTAGGTGACGCCGACTCGCCGCATGTCACCACTGCTCAGGCCGGGTTGGGCGATTAACCACTGCTGCGCCACGATCGACCGCTCCAGGTCGCCGCTGCGAATGGCAAGAAGGGCGTTGACCACACCGGGCGACTTGGCGAACATAGGATGCTGAGCCACGCTGCCGCCGCCGCTGCTACCCACCTTGATCAGTTGGTCGCCCAGGAAATCGAAGGGCAGGCCGGAGACGACCGAGCGATAAACATCGAGGAATCCACCTGGCCGGTTGGGCATGACCGCGTAGACGGGCACCAGCCGCCCCTTGGACTGGCGGCAGAGATGCTGAAGATGCAGCAGCGTATGGGTCTTGCCCATGCCGAAGTTGGCCCACAACAGCCGCAGGCTGGACTTGGGACTGAGCGCCATCTTCGTCACCAGGCGGTCCAGTTGCTCTTTGGTCTGATGCCGGCCAGCCCATATCTTGGCGAATTCGGCATCGGGCACGGTTTGGAAGGGCCAGGCTCGGAGGTTCAGGTGTTCGTACATGGTGGATACGTTCTGCTGTGGTCGGCCTGCTTCAGCCTTCGACATCTGGCAGGTTGAATTTACGCCACGTCTCGGCCACAAAGCGTTCGGCGGCCGTTCGGTCCAGCGTGCGTACATAGTAGGTTTGGTGCAAGCTCTGACGCAATTGGCGCAGGTATTGAGCGTAGGTATTGACAGCCCGCGAGACCTCTACCGGCTTCCGCGGCAGGCGCGCCACAGTTTGGTCGCTGGCCTGGGCATATAGCACATAGCGCACCTCGAACTTGTTGGCTACGTGCAGGGTTTGGCCGTCGTCGGTGGCGAGTTCCTCCTGGCCCAGCAAATGACCGCGGTAGCGCAAGGTTCCTTCGGGCAGGGGAATATCCCGCAAAGGCTCAGCCCGGGCAGCCGGCGACAAAAACGCGTCGGGAAACCGTCGCGGGCCATCGGGCAACAAGTCCTGCCAAACCTCCTCGGCAACGCGGTTGGCAGCCTTGAGGGGACGCGACTTGCGCGCCTGGCCGCGCTTCTGGCCCATTTGCGTCCGCTCGCGCACCAGAGTGGTCAGCCCATGGTAGATACGAGGCAGCCAGCGCGCCGGATCGAGGTCCATTGCCCGCAGAACGGCCTGGTCTAGTCCCTGGCGATCAGGCTTTTGTACTTCGTCGAACACCGAGCCAATCGAGCGAGTCAGCAAGGATTGAAACGCTGTCTCGATGTTCTTTTGGCTGGTCTCAGTCAGTTGTCGAATATCAGGGACGCGCAGGCTATCTGACGCGTCTTCAACCGTCAACTCCAACGCTCCATCGCCCAAAGAAACTCGCCCTGCAAGTTCGGTAAAAAGCGTCGTTACGCTGCTGTTCAGGACAGCAGCAGTTAGCTCTTGGCTAAGGCCTTCAATGGGTGACAGGAAATAGAGACGTTTATCAGCAATAAGCGGTGTAGGAGAGTACTTGTGAATGTGTCTCTCCCCGTACGCGCTGGCGAAAAACAGTTGAGCAAACCGACTCCGATACTCAGGCAGAGCATACCACCCCGGCTTGCGAGCGCGAACCTCTGCGCCGTGTGGCCAGGTCAGTCCGGCTTGAGCACCCGAGACGAAGACCTGATGTTCGCCCCACTCGATATAGCGTAGGGCATTGAGCTTGCCTTGGGCGCGTAGCTCATCCTTGGTCAGCCTGCAGACGAACACCTTCAGGCGCAAGCCGGCCTCATCGATTAGGATGCGATCCGAGTCGCCTGGCGACTTGAGCACGGGAAACAGGAACTCCGGCTCGATGTTCCACTGCTCAATCTTCGCTGGGTTGAAATGAAAAAATTCGTTGATGCCTGTTTTGCTGCCGAAGGTCGGTGGCGCTATATCGCGCAACAAGGCCAACTTGTCGCCGGCAGCAGCCAGGAGATCGAAGTACACCTGGGGCGCGCGCAGGTAGGGGCCCCATTTCACCGTCTGCCCGGAGGCTTCGGCTTGCCGCCGCAAGACCTCTTGCGACACGCAGCGGATGCGAAAGTCGTCGTCTTCGTGCGTCGTCAGACCGTCAGAGTCTCCGAGACCCTGAAGGTCTTGCTCCTCGCCCACCGCCTCGATGCGCTGCACCAACTTCTGCACCCCCAGCCAACGGTTGATCGCGTCCAGGCGCATGTCTTGGGGAATGAGCTCGGCCAAGGGACGTTTGATCTTGACGAAGCGGGCCGGGTGCGCATCGCGCTGTGTTGGCGAAGCGCAGCGCTCGACAATCGTGACCACCGTGTTGACCGCGGCCTGCTCGAACCAGGGCTCGCAGCGGCTCTCCAGAATGGCGATGATCTTGAAGTGATCGAGGAAGAAACGCTGCAAGGCGTAGCCATAGCCTACGTCCAGCCAGGCGTTGGAGGTCACGATGCCCATGCGACCGTTAGGCTTGAGGAAGGCTGCGGTGTGCCAGAACAGCGAAACGTACAGATCGGCGAAGGCGGTGATGATCGGCTGCGCCTTGCCAACGAAGGGGGTTACGTCCAACCCCTGTTCGACCGCCAGGCGATGCTGCTTTTCGTCAGCCTTGGCGGCGAAGGTGAAACCGGTCGGATAGGGACGCAGCCACTCCTCAGCCAGGCGTCGATTGACCCGCTGTAAGTAACCCTTCTCGCGCTGCTCGATGCGCGCGGCGTTGATGTATGGGAAGTTGCCGACAATGGCGTCGAAGGCAGGAATCGGCTCGTCGATCTCACCCGCGCCCGAGTCTTGGCCTGGCTGCGGGCCGGTGGGCGGCTTGAGCGGCGGAAAACGGTAGCGGCCGCCAGGGACGACGTTGAAGAAATCCTCGTTCAGAATACGCGGGAAGTTGCCTGGCTGGCTGATCTGTTGGCGGAAGAGGTTGATGGTCGCCAGTTCGGCCGGAAAGGGCGCCAGGTCGATACCCCATAGCAGCCCTAGCTGCTGGCTGTGGTCGTGCAGGCCAAAGGCAGTGCGCTTACGATCATAAGCACGGATGAGGAAGGTGCCGGTGCCGCAGGTGGCGTCCATCACAGCATCGTCCGCCCGGCGCACACAGAAGCCGATGATCAGGTCGGCCAGCGTTTCCATGGTGAAGTACTGGCCCAAGGCATGGCGATCTTCGGGCGGAATCAATCGCTCGAACACTGCGCTAACCACGTCCTGCGGCAGGTGGGCGAAGTCGCGCGTGTTCAGATCCTCCACCAAGGCGCGCAGCTCGGCTGAAGCCGCTGCGGGGAAGGGCAGTCGGTCCACCACGTCCTCGCGGAAGACCGCATGGTAGTCGATCTTGTGCGCCTCTGCGAAGCAGTGCGCCAGGGCAGGCAACACCTGGGCCGTGTCCAGGCCGGCTACATCCGTGGGAGGCAGGGAGGGCATCGCGCGGCGTAGGCTTTGGTAGAAGATGATCTTGCCCAACAGCCGGTAGATGGCCTGACGGACTACGGCTTCGCCGAACTCAGACGAGCGCAAATCGGCCGGGATGCCCTGGGGTGTGGCCCAGGCTTCGATCTCCTGGGCGAACTGCACATCCATGCCCAGCTTGGTCTGCAAGGCCTGCTTGACCGACGGCTTGAGGGCCTCGACGGCGCGCGTCAGGCGGTTGACGAAGAACTCAGCGTCGGGCAACACCAAGTCCAGACGTCCGTCGCGTTTCAGACGCAGAAGATCGGCTCCCAGGCGATCAGCCGTCTGGATCAGCGCGTTGCGCTGGACTGGCGTCAAGGCCGCTCTGGCGTCGTTTGCCGTCAGCGGTTGCACCGGGTAGTGATGCAGAATTTCTAACGCCTCGCCGTCGCGTCGCGGCGTTTTGACGAGCAGGATGTCACTTTGGTTGGAGAGAGCCAGAAACGATGCACGACGGGCACGCGCGCGCCGCGCCATATACGCCACCAAACCGCCCGCTTGAGAAGAAGACTCAGGAATGGTCACGCCGAGCAGCGCAAACGGTTCTTGAGCAATCTGGATCGTCAGACTGCCCAACGGTGCTGTTGCTCCAGGAGGAGCGTCGACGACCAGCAGCTCGTCCACGCTTAGGCCGGTTGCTCCTCCCAGCCGTTCCTGTAAGACCGCCAGCACATCGTTCAACCGCTGTATTTCATCCGCCATGGACCTGCACACCACAATCCTTCGTTTGCCCGTCCCTCACGGCTCTTGAGCGCGCCATCCGCTAAGGCGCGACGGCCGATCCCTCCAGGAACCGGGCGTGGGCGAGAACTCCCATGCGATCGACCGTGAAGCGGACGGCGTAGGGATTGGCTCGCTGGTAATCGATCAACGCCTGGCGCGCTGCGGCAATCTCGATGATCAGGCCATGATCCAGCATGGCTTCGATGCCGGCCACCAGTCCCATCTCCTCGATGGGCGCGTAGCCGCCAGGGCTGTTGATGGCTTTCCAAGCCTTTTGAACGTGGGCGACAATCTCGTCCTGATCCGTCAAGGGTTGAGCCGGTATCTGCCAGGCTGTGGCCGCTGTGGAGAAGAAACGCTTGGTGAGAAAATCTTCGATGGCGTCGCTGCTGTCAATGTCATCGAAGGCTGTTGCCCATCTCAAACCGACTGGCGACATGGTGTACTCATATCGATATGGGTCGGGCTTGGTTAGCAATCCGATGTCAACGTATGGCTCAACGCGTACCCGCGATGCGTGTTCTCTCGCGGTACCGCCTGAGTAACCTTCAATATTGCGTTGGCGCGCTATGCTCTCGGCGGAGGTTTCCAGAACAGCCAACCTGTCTCGTAGATCAGCTGACAATGAACGGGTACGGTGGCGAGCGATCACAGCCTTGTAGATTTCTGGCAGAAGGTTGCCAGCATCACGATCTGAGAATGTAGCTCCTGAAGGATTTGCGTTGGGTAAGCCACTGTGCGCTGCGAGTTGTCTCATTAACGGCATGACAGCCTCGCCGTCGTTTTCCAGACAGGAATAGAGGAGCAACAGTCCCTGTTGCTGCGACAGAAGCAAGGGATTGCTGTTAGGTAAATACTCCAAGAAAGCTTTCTGCTCTAGTTCTGGCGTAAGGTACATGAGCGATAGTGCGCGCGTGGTGGCCGAATAAGTACCAGATCGAATAAGGCCTAGATTGATCCCCAATGCAGGGTACTTACGCCAATCGTCCCGCACTAGTTTTCCAACTCCCGACGTGATCATGGGATCAGCCAAATAAAGGTCTTGAAGCTCCATCGAGACTTCTGGGGGTTCTACACCATTTGCTAAGTAGGTGTTGGTCTGCTCTTTGAGCGTCTGGTAGGCGCGATCCATGAGGCGGACTTTGACATAGGCCGCACGTTGGGGATTCATCTTGACTCGTATCTTACGCGTTACAGTGTCGATCAGATCATGCCCCAGGTTTTCGAGATTCGACGTGTTCATCGCAGTCACACGTCGCGTCATGCGTTTCAAGTATCCCAACCGCTGCATGGGGCGAGCAATATGATCCAACACACGCAGATCGGACATTGCTAGAAGCCTCCATGTACGCTCACACGCGGGCGAACATCCATAAGGATGGCGCGTTCAGCCTCGGTGTTCGATACCAATGCCTGGCCTACCTCAAGACTACGCAACATCTCGTCGAACTCCAGTGTGCGCCCGCCGTACGTCACCTCTTGCGGCATGTTCGACTTCAGATTGCGCCGCACATACTCGATGTCGCCTTGCACGGTCAGTTTGTGAGCGATCAACGTGTCCACCTGGGCCAGGATACGGCTGTCCAACGCGGTGGGCTGTTGGGTCGCCACCATAAAGGATAGGCCATAGTTGCGCCCCTCGCGCACGAAGCGGGTCAGTACCTCGCCGGCCGAGGTGCGCCGCTCCGAGGCCAGCACGTTCTGCGCCTCATCCAACGCTACCAGAGAGCGCGGCACGGCGCCAGCCAGGAAGGTCTTAAGCTGGCTACGCTCTTCCTGACTCAGATCGTTGCGGATGGCCAGGTGCTTCTCTGCCTCCGAGGCTGCCATGCGCTCATTCAGCAGACGGCGCACAATTGCGCTCAGAATCACCAGGCGCAGGGGACCTGACATACGGTTCATCACCAGCACGTTCATACGTCCTGGCTTCAACAACTGCACCAGCGGCGTGCCCTCATCCTGAAAGAGGGGGTTGCGCTGGAAGGTTGTGAGCTGTTGCAGCACGGCGCGGCGGGTCTCGGACTGGTAGCTCTCCAACAGTTCTCGATCCTGCTTGATGCACAGGATCAGATCAGAGAGCGAATAGGCAGACTTGGGCGCTCGCTGACCCCCCTCGCCAGCCCAGCCTTCCAGCGTCACTTTGATGTAGGCGTCGTTGAGCAACTGGCCCATGCGATCCTGGTAGATGTCCAGGTTGAGCAGGTAACCCCAGTCGTCGGCGCCGAAGTCGGCCGTGCGCACGGCGAACTCGTGGTGGCTGGCCGGGGTCTGCTCGCTGCGCGTCCCCTTGGGAATCCACACCTGTACATCGAGCGTCTCGGTCTTGAGGTTCCAACCGCGCCAGGTGGCCCGCTGGTTGCGCAAGATCGCGCTGTCCGAGGCGTCGGCCAAGCTAATATCGGTCCACTGGAAGATCCCGAGGGTGTCCAGCAGCAGCACAGCGGTGTCGCGCTCAACGTGACCAATGCTGGTTGCCTTCTCCGCCGTACAAAGGCTTTCCAGCATCGATCCCATGGTGTAGGATTTGCCGGAACCGCGCTTGCCGACGATAGCCGTGACGTGAGGCAGCAGGGCGTCGAAGCGCACATCGACCAATGGACCGATCTCGGCCAGCCGGCCCAGGTAGATCCAGCCCGACTCGCGTTCCTCCGGGCCGCCGATCAGGGCGACATTGCGGGAGGTAAAACGCGGCTTGACGGTAAATTTCTTCACAAGTCAACTCAAGAAAAGGCAAAGGGCGCCACGTTGTTGACAATTGCGTCGTCGATCAACAACTTTTCTTCATCCCATGCCTGGATGGCGCACTCGTTGATGGCGTTGATGATGTAGCGAGGCAGGGCGCGGGTGATGTCCTGGGTAGCATAGTCGGCGAGCAGTTCGAACGCGCTGTGCTCGAATGGAAATTCGCCAGCTCCGACGCTTAAGCCATTCTGAGCAACCCATGTTTCCACTTTGGCAGAATCGGTCAGGTTCTTGAGCAACTCCTTGACAAACGTCTTCACGTCGGCGACAGCCGGAAGAGGTGGAATGTCGATGTAGTTGCTTGGCCCAACCCTGCCAACAATGTCTCCTCGTCTCAGGATCGCTGGGGCGTCGTCAAGCACATCGGCCTTGAAACCGATCAGGAAGCCTACACTGGCATTGGCTGGCTCCGACAGGCGGCGCAAGTATTGGTGAATCGACTCTGCGGCGTCACCGGCCTTGACGTTCTGGAGTTCCTCCAGCTCATCCAACAGGAAGATCACTTTTTGATTGACGCGACCGGCCAGATTGCCGATGGCAACCAGCGCATTCACCATGTCGCCGGCTCCGACTTCGCCGAGGCTACGAGTCAACGACAGGCCACTGAGCTCTCCGCCCTTCAAAGCCTGCCCGGTCAGCCAACGCCAAGCCACAAACGACGACTCGCCCGTGGCCCGCAGTTCCCGCAGCGCCAGGAAGATGTTAGGGTCATTGCCGGCCAGGTCCAGAAGCGCCTTGTCGAATTCAGAGGTCGAGTTGAAGAGGTCGCGCACCCATGCGGCGACAGTGCTCTTGCCCAGAGCTTCCATCATCTGCATGTGCAGGTGGCTGGCGTTGGAGTTGCTGCGCATCTCGACTGTCAGGTATAAGGTGTGCGGCGCGCCCTTGGCAGAGGCTGGCGTCTGGTTCTTCAGAGAATACTCCAGATAGAACAAGGTCTGCGTCTTACCGGAACCATAAGGCCCCCACACCATCATCTTGGGAACGCCAGGGGCGATGAAGGAGCGGCGTATCTGGCGCAGGAGGCGTTCTTTGATGTCGTCACGGCCAAAATAATACTGGGCATCATCAGGATTGACCTGTGGGTCGATGGTGAAGTTCTGCCGGTTGTTCAGGCAGAACCAGGTGGCGAAGTCTTGCATGTCAGTCTCCTCTTGGATTCTGAATGGTGATGGGTTTGACTCGCGTGCTCACTGTGCGCAGCACCTGGCTGCCCCACTGGTACAGATCACGCACCAAGGCGCGGCCCTGGCCTCGCGACAGAATCATCATGCCGAGTTCCAGGTTATAACGCAAACCGCTCGCTGTGAGGTTGCCGGAGCCAAACAAGGCGAAGCTGTCTTCCTCCTCGCGGTTCCAGGCCACGTATAGCTTGGCGTGGACATCGGGGTTGTAACGAATCTCCACGTATGGACTTTGCTCTAGCACCGCAAGACCCGCTCGGTGATACTCATCACGCGGAGGGCGAGTCACTACGTATGCTCGTGTCTGGTCAGCGCCCAGCCTTTTGACCAAGTCTTGCAGGCTGTACAACTGGCCCACCAGATCGCCAATGAACGGACTTACCAGTACCAGAACCTGCGGACGTGCTGAGGATATCATGTAACGCTGCAAGAATCGTTCAACCGAGCGCTCGGTGAGCAATTGGATATAGGGCGGTTCGCTTATCTCCCCTGAACTCGGCCCAGCCGTGAACCCGCGTTGCGCCAGGACTTCGAGCTCGACCAGTTTCCGAAATCGGGGGTTTGCCAAAACCATCTCGCGGATTTCACCGATGTTCATGGGACGCTTATCAGTGTTGTAGCGTCGAAAGAAATCCGTGCTGTGGTCTCGGACCATCATGTGCGGCCGCTGCTCACTCAGCGGCACGTGCATGACGATAATGCCTTGATCTGGTGCGGTCTCGATCACCTTGACTTGAATACCTTGAATTCGCTCTTGAATGCCGTCAAGGCATGCGTGCTGGATAGCTTTAGCTCGAGTGTGAGCATCCTCAATGGGAGTGAGCGTTTCGGCCCGTCCATAGGCGTCTTCGCGGATGCCCATGATCAAATAGCCACCCTCGGCATTGGCAAGAGCGGTGACATCGCGCAGCATCTCGCGGATATCCTGTGGCCGGCCACTATACGCGGTTTCTTTGTACTCCAGATTAGGGCCTTCTGGCACGCGATTGCGCACGAGAGTTTGCAGATCTTCCAGCGAAAAACTGTCGAGATTTCTTCCAGCGAATGCCATTACAACACCATCACGGGCGATGTATTCGTAGACCTTCAGGCTAACGCCTTTTGGCATGTGGCGATCCATGTCTTGTGTGACCGTGACTGCGTTGATACTGTCTTGCCTCCACGGCCACCCCTCTCGTTATTTGTTCTTGCTGCTGTTGGCAGCGAGATGTCAGGAAACATTATACACGTAAACTGCATTGCGCCAAGCCACGCGCGTTGTCTGCCATGACCTCTTCTGTTCAGGCCAGCCCCCCGACTATGCTTACTGTGACTTCATTCGCTCAGACAGGTTTGTGCGTAATCACCACGCTTGCTGTGGCCTTTTACAGCAGCCCAAGCTCCCGTGCGCGCAGGGCGGCCTGCGTCCGGTCGCGCGCGCCGATCTTGCCCAGAATGTTGGTGACGTAGTTCTTGACCGTGCCTTCGGCCAGGTAGAGCCGCTGGGCAATCTCGCGATTGGTCAGGCCGTGGGCCAACAGGGCCAGGATCTCCAGCTCCCGTTGAGAGAGCGGCTCCTCCAGCGGCTGTTGCGGCCGAGACGCGGGCGCGGCCATGCGGGCAAACTCGGCGACCACCTTGCGCGCTACCGATGGCTCGATCAATACGCCCCCTGCCATCACGGTGTTGATCGCCTCGGCCAGCTCCTGAATGGAGACATCCTTGAGCAGATAGCCCAGCGCGCCGGCCCGCAGCCCCTCGAAGACGTACTCGTCATCGTCGAAGGTGGTCAGGATGATTACCCGCGCCGCGGGCCACTGCTGACGCAGCCGCCGCGTGGCCTCGACGCCGTCCATCAGCGGCATGCGCACATCCATCAGCGTCACGTCAGGCAGCAGGTAGGCGTAGGCGTCCAGCGCCTCCTGGCCGTTGCCGGCCTCACCCACCACGGTCAGGCCAGGCTCCATCTCCAACAGCGTGTGCAGCCCTTCGCGCATCAGGCGCTGGTCATCCACCAACAGCAGTCGAATCGGATCAGCCATGGCTTTGCTCCGGTGCAAGGGGGAGGGTCATCAGCAGCTCGACACCGCCGGCCGGCGCGCTGCTGACTGTCAACTGGCCGCCCAGTTGCGTCGCGCGCTCATACAGGCCTGGCAGGCCGAAGCCGGTCTGGTCGCCGGCGTTGGCAGCCAGCCCAAGGCCGTCGTCGCGCACTCGCAGCGCCACTGTCCCGTCGACGCAGATCAGATCGATCCAGGCCGCGCCCGCGCCCGCGTGTTTCTGAATGTTGGTCAGCCCCTCCTGCGCGCCGCGGTAGAGGGCGTGGCGCTGGCTGGCAGTGAGTTCCGGCAGATCGTCGGCCACGGAAAGCTGTATCGCAATGCCTGTCGCCCGCTGAAAATCGTCGGTGAGCCGTTTCAGGGCCGGCCCCAGGGCCAGGTCAGCCTCCACCGGCGTCCGCAGCGTGGCCACGGTGCGGCGCAGCTCGCCCAGCCCGGCGCGTATCTCCTCCAGCACTGCGCCCACCATTTGGCCAGCCCGCTCAGGCGCGCTGGGAATGAGGCGCTGTGCGGCCTGAAGCTGAACCGAGGAGACCGTCAGGCGGTGGCCCAGGGTGTCGTGCATCTCGCGCGCCAGGCGATTGCGCTCCTGCTGCACGGCCAGCTCCTCAGCCTGAGCCGCGTAGTCCTGCAATTGGCGGTGTGCGGCTTGCAGCTCCAGCAGGAGCCGTTCGCTCTCTGCCCGGGCGTTTTCCGCCCTGGCGGTTTGATGGGCGAAGATGGCAAAGAAGATGTAGCCAGCCACGTAGATGGGCACCGCGGCCGCGGCGTCGCTCCCTCCCACGCGCACGTAGGCCACCAGGGTGATCAGGCTGAACAGCGTCAGCCAGCCGGCGATGACGCGCGGCGGGTACATCATGGTGACTTCGGAGCTGAGCACGAAGAAGAGCACCACCACGATCAGTTGATGCGGGGGAATGGCCAGCAAGGCCACTACCACCAGGGTCTGCACGCTGGTGTAGAGGTAGGCGCCCCACGGTGCAGCCTTCAGCACCCGCTCGCGGCCGGCATAGAAGAGGGTGAACAGCGCCAACAGCCCTGACGCCAGCCAGCGTCCGGGCGCGTCGTTGCGAAAGAGCTCAGCCAGCATGGGAATAGCCACGGCCGGCACGATAAAGTAGCCGGCCAGGTTGAGCATGCTCAGCGAGAATTGAGAAGATGATCGCTCGGCCATAGCTGCATGATACCTGAAAGGTGAGGGGGTGACAAGGTGAGGGGGTGAGGGGGTGACAAGGTGAGGGG
>JACSRL010000116.1 GCA_014879765.1 Anaerolinea sp.
TATGGCGACACGCAGCACGAGTGCACCTGCTCGCCGGCCGTGGTCAGCCGCTATCAGAAGCGTCTCTCCGGCCCGCTGCTCGATCGCATCGACATCCACGTGGAGGTGCCGCGGGTGGATTTCGAGAAGCTGAGCGACACGCGGCGGGGCGAGACCTCCAAGACGATCCGCGACCGGGTGGAAGCAGCCAGGGAACGGCAGAGGCAGCGTTTCGCCAGCTACGCCGAGGGCCACAACCAGCTCCTGACCAACGCCGACATGGGGCCGGGGGAGATTCGTGAGTTCTGCGCGGTGGACGAGGCCGGGCACAGCCTGCTGCGCGCGGCCATGCGCCAGTTGCACATGAGCGCGCGCGCCTACCATCGCACGCTGAAGCTGGCGCGCACCATCGCCGACCTGGCCGGCATCGAGCGCATCGAGACCGCGCACCTGGCCGAGGCGATCCAGTACCGGCCGCGCTGGCAGGTGTGAGATCACCGGCTGTGCGCTGTGTATCGATTCAATCTACCACTCTCACGGAGAACGCCATGCACTTAAAGCCTTCCGATTTCCAACACTTCGCCCGTCATTTCCTGGTCGAGCCAGGCCGCAAGGTCAACCTCAAGAAAGATTTCGACCCTGCGGACACCCACGGCTACAACAAGCCGGAAAACGCGGGCGATATTCTGCAAGATGGCGTGGAACTGCTGGCCGAGTATCAGGAGAAACTCTACGCTGAAGATGCACGCGCACTGCTGGTGGTCTTGCAGGCGCTGGACGCGGCCGGCAAGGACAGCACCATCAAACACGTGATGAGCGGCATCAACCCGGCCGGCTGCCAGGTGACCAGCTTCAAGGCGCCGAACTCCGAGGAGTTGGATCACGACTATCTGTGGCGCTGCGTCAGGGCGCTGCCGGCGCGCGGCAACATTGGCATCTTCAACCGTTCGCACTACGAGGAGGTGTTGGTGGTGCGCGTCCATCCCCGCTTCCTGGACGCGCAACGGCTGCCGCCCGCCTCCTTGGGCGAGGGCCTGTGGCAGCAGCGCTTCCGCCAGATCAACGACTTCGAACGCCATCTGACGGACAATGGCACTGAGATCGTCAAGATCTACCTGAACGTCTCCAAGGACAAGCAACTGGAGCGCCAGTTGGAGCGCATCGACAAGCCGGAGAAGCACTGGAAATTCAACCCCGGCGACATCGAGGAGCGCAAGTACTGGGATGAGTATCTGGCCGCCTATGAGCAGGTCTTCGAGCATACCAGCACCGCCTGGGCGCCCTGGTACGTGGTGCCGGCCGACCGCAAGTGGTTCGCCCGCATTGCTGTGGCGGCCATCATCGCGGCCAAGTTGATGGCGATGGATCCGCAGTTCCCCTCTGTCAGCCAGGCGCAGCGCGATGCGATGCTGGCCTGCCGCCAGACGCTGCTGGCCGAGCAGGAGGCCAAATCCAGCCGTTGACAAACGGGCTGCTGGGCGCGATAATCAGCCAACGTCAACCTGCCGCCCGCTGGCGGTTTTCCCTTCTCAACCAGGAGGACACCATGGCCAAAGAGAAGAAGAAGGACAAGGAGAAGAAGTCGAAGTCAGCCCCGTCAGAGATCGGCGCTGCGCCCGCTGACTCCGCGGCGACGCCGGAGGAAAGCTCAGGCGACAAGCTCAAGATCTCCAACAAGGAGTATCTGGCCGAACTGGCCAAGCTGCAGATCGAGCTGGTGAAGCTGCAAGAGTGGATCAAGCACGAGAAGCTCAAGGTGGTGGTGATCTTCGAGGGCCGCGACGCGGCCGGCAAGGGGGGCGCCATCAAACGCATCACCGAAACGCTCAACCCCCGCGTGGCACGCGTGGCGGCGCTGCCGGCCCCCACCGAACGCGAGAAAACCCAGTGGTACTTTCAGCGCTACGTCAACTACCTGCCGGCCGGCGGCGAGATGGTGCTGATGGACCGCAGTTGGTACAACCGGGCCGGCGTCGAGCGGGTGATGGGCTTCTGCACGGAGGAGGAATACTGGGAATTTCTGCGCTCCTGTCCCTCCTTCGAGCGCATGTTGGTCCGTTCGGGCATTATCATCCTCAAGTATTGGTTCTCGGTCAGCGACGAGGTGCAGGAGAAACGCTTCCAGGACCGCATCGACGATCCCACCCGCCGCTGGAAGCTCAGCCCCATGGATCTGACCGCGCGCTCACGCTGGATCGACTACTCGCGCGCCAAGGACGACATGTTCGCCTATACCGACATCAAAGAGGCGCCCTGGTGGGTGGTGGACGCCGATGTCAAGAAGCTGGCCCGGCTGAACTGCATTCATCACCTGCTCAGCCAGATTCCTTACCAGGACCTGACCCCCGATCCGTTGGTGCTGCCGCCGCGCCAGAGCGATGTGGGCTACGTGCGCCCGCCCATCACCTCCCAGACCTACGTGCCTGCGGTGTATCCAAAATCCTGAGCAACTGTCATTCAGAAACCGGGTTTTTCTCGCGCGTCCATGGTTTCCGTCTGCGCAACGGCCTTTCATGGCGCCATGACCTTGGTCTGCGAGACAAAAACCCGGTTTCTAATGCC
>JACSRL010000182.1 GCA_014879765.1 Anaerolinea sp.
AGTTACTCGTTACGTTCTGCGCAACGCCACCCACAATCTCGCACACAACTCGCTCCATTCCGGGTTACGAGTTACTCGTTACTCGTTACGCCCGCAAATCCCGCCCAAAGGGGACCAACGCCAACGGGATCAGCTTGATGTGCTGGATGGCGAAGGGGATGCCGATGATGGTGATGGCCAGCAGCGCGGCTGAGCCCAGGTGGGCCAGGGCGATCTCCCAGCCGAAGAGCACCAGCCAGAGGATGTTGAAGAGCACGCGCAGCGGGCTGTTGGCGCGGGGCCGCTCGATCACCTCCTTGCCGAAGGGGGCGAAGGTGGCGATGCCCAGCTTGATGGCCTGCACGCCGAAGGGGATGCCGACGATGGTCAGACACATCAGCAGTCCGCCGATGATGTAGCCCATGCCGGCGATGAAGCCGCCGAAGATCAGCCAGAGAATGTTGCCGAGAAAAGTCATGGTATGGTCCTTTGGTTTGGTTGGTTTGGTGCGTTCATCTCCCTATACGTGTTGGCCCTGGCTTGGTTTCGTGGGGCGTGGGGGTGGGCTGAGCCGCTTGCGTCCAAGAATGATCCGGCGCAGCCCCCAGGTATCTGCATAGCGCACGTGGTTGATCCAGCCCTGCACACTGGCGTCCAGTTCGGCAAAGGTGATGTTGCCACTGGCAAAGAGATCGACGTTGCGCTCGAAACGCCGCGTGAAGTTGACCGCGTTGCGCCGCTTCAGCAAGCGGTGGGTGGGATAGACCACAAAGCCCAGCCAGGGGATCCCCGTCGCCACTGGCTGCACCTGCGCGGCCGTCTCATGTACGGTTAGCCGTTGCGTGGCCAGGTAGTCGATCACCGCGCGCTTCCACGCCCACAACTGCTTCTTGCTGTCGGAGAACAGAGCGAAGTCGTCCACGTAGCGCAGATAGGCACGGCACCCGAGAGTCTTCTTGACGAAGTAGTCCAGCCCGGACATATAGACGTTGGACCAGAACTGGGAGGTGAGATTTCCGATGGGCAGGCCACGCGGCCGGTTGATCGCCCACAGATCGTCGCCAGGGAAGTAGACCATGGTGTACTCGTCTGCCAGCACGCCCGCGCCGCTGGCCAGGATCAGGTCCACCAACCACAACACATCTGGGTCGTGGATCACGTCGGCGATAGCCTGGCGCAGGATGGCGTGATCCAGCGAAGGGAAGTGCTGAACCACATCCATGCGCAGCACATAGCGGTAGCGGCGAGCAAAGTGCTGCACGCGGTCGATAGCCTTATGGGTGCCCTTCCCAACTCGGTTGGCGTAGCTGTCGGCGATGAAGCGCTCCTCGAACAGCGGCTCGATCACATTGCAGAGCGCATGATGGACCACCCGATCGCGAAAAGGCGCCGCGCTGATCTTTCGCCGTTTCGGTTCATGAATGGTAAAGTGGGTGTACGGGCCAGGGCGGTAGCTCTTGGACTGCAACTCGGCTTGCAATTCAACCAGCCTGTCGGCCACTTGGAACTCGAAACGCGCCACGCTGGCCGTGCTGCGCTTGCCTTTGGCGGCCTTGCGATAGGCCAGCCACAGGTTATCCCACTCGACGATGGAGGCAACCATGACAGAAAAACCGGAGGAGATGCAGATCTTCACCCTGACCTACGACCTGCTGCGTTGGCTCTTGCCACACAGCGAGCGCTTCCCCAAAGCACAGCGCTTCGTGGTCACCAAACGGTTGCAGGACACGGTTTTGGACTTCTACGAGACGATTTATCTGGCCAACGCGCACATGGGTCGCACACGTGAGGGACACCTGCGCACGGCCGATGCGCATCTGAACAAGCTGCGCTCCTATCTGCGTCTGGTGTTTGAGTGGGGCTGGCTCACCAGCGGCCAGTACGCCCACGTCAGCAAGATGGTGACGCAGATCGGTCAACGGCTGGGCGGGTGGCTGAAACAGACGATGGGGTTGAAGAAATAGGGGCGGGGCGCCCGCGCGCCCCGAGCTTCTGTATGCGCCTGACGCTGGCGGCGCCCCTGGACCGCCTATGGTGCGTGCAGACCAGACAAGCCCGGCGCTGTTCTTCTCCTTCGCCTCGGTTGACCGGCGTCGCGTGGACAGCGGCCAACATTGCTGGAACCGGGCTGGCGCGGGGGGCCAGCCGGCCGTGCGGACCCCATGGCCCGCACCAGAGAAGGGACGGAAGAGCATGGACGCACCCCACAACCACCACCCGAAAACCGTTGTTGTTGTTACGGTTGTCTGGGTGATTGTGGTTGCGGAAGGGGGCGGCGGCGTTGTTAGGATTGTTGTTCCACGAGCCGCCCCGCAAGACGTTTCCGGGCTGCCTGACCCGTCAATGACGAGCAGCAGCAGTATAGCACAGTTCCGTCAGAGCGCAAGCCAGATGGGACGGAAAACCGATGGCTAACACGCGAGGCGCGTTTGCGCGCGCGGTGGGGGGCGCTGCCCCCCACGCCCCCCGCCCGGACGGGCCTGCGGCCCGCAGAGTCAGAGTTCAGAGGGCAGAGCAACAGAGGCCAGAGCTAGGCAACAGGGACGCACCCCACA
>JACSRL010000189.1 GCA_014879765.1 Anaerolinea sp.
TCAGGTGTCATGCCCTGAGCTTACCAGAAAATCTCCGATTTGGTCAAAAATCTAAGCGAATGGACAGTTATGACACTGGTCGAAGCCTACGCTGGCGAGATTCGCCTGTCCACTTACACCTTTGCCCCGCGCGGCTGGGCGATGTGCGATGGCCGGCTGTTGTCGGTCGAAGAGTACCCGGTGCTCTTTGCGCTGATCGGCGCCACCTATGGCGGCGACGGCGTGACAACCTTCGGACTGCCCGATCTGCGCGGCCGGCTGCCGATAGGCTCCGACACTGCATGCACTCCTGGGACGTTTTCCACCGGCATTGGCGCCGCCAGCGGCCATGACTTTCAAACCCAACCCACGCTCTCGGTCAACTACATCATCTGTCTATATGGCGTCTATCCGGACCGAAGTTGATGGCGCTTCGCGCGGCCGATTGCCGGCCAGCTTGTCCACCATAAGTACGCCGATCGCGCGCAAGCACATGTGATACAACTGATGATACGGAGGAGTAACGCTCGATGAACGCGCCGCAGGGATAATGAATGAGCAGCACGCCGTGAGCGCGGCGGCATGAGCGATCTGTGCTGGTCAGCGACCCAGCCACAGAGACGATTTTGGACAGGAGACCACCATGACACCACCCATGCAAAGAGCCACCAGACGCCCCCCCGAAACGGTCGACCGGACCACGGTCCGGGGAGATGTTCAACGAGAACGCGCCGACGCCGACCAGGTGCGAGCGGACCTGTCGGCCAGGCTGGTCAGTATCCGGCCGCTGGACGCCGTGCGCTTCGTCTTCAACGACGTTGTCGACCGCAGGACCTTTCAGGTGCGGCGCACCAGCGCCGAGCCCAACGCGCTCTCCATCAGCTATGCCGACGATGCCCAGGGGACCAGCCGCACGGAGGCAGCCGCGACCGACGCCCGCGCGCCCTGGCTGGAGAGCCGGTCGAGGAACATCACCGGCTACGGCCAGTATGCCTGGCAGGACAGCCGGACGCTGCTGATCGGGCCGCCGGAAGGGGGCTGGCCGGCGGGCAAGTACGTCTTCTTCGAGTTCGACAAGTCGCTCAAAGACGACGCCGGCAACGCGCTCAAGGGCGGCCGCGACCAGGTGGTCGTGGCCCGCATCCAGTCCGATGCCCGCTGCGTGATCCTGCGGCCTGAGCAGGACGATTGGTTCGTGCCCTGGCGCGGCGGCGACGACATCTTCGGCCGCGCCGAGGACTTCTCGCTCCTGGTGGTGGGCCAGATCATTCAGCACGGCGCGACGCTCTTCCCCTCCAAGGTGATCGTCACCGCCACCTCCAACCGCGGGCTGGTGGTGTCGGCCGAGATCATGTGCGGCGACCATGAGCGCCGCGAGCTGCGCAAGGGGCTGGGCTGGTCCGACTGGGCGCCCGATCGGCAGTTCGGCGGGCAGTGGGCGATCCGCCTCAAGCTGCAAAGCGAGAGCTGGAGCGGCAAGGGCGCCCAAGCCGTGGCCGAGGGCCACCACACCTGGTCCATCACGGCGACCGTGGTGATGGCGTCGGGCCTGCGCATCCGCGCGTCCAACAAGAAGGTGGTGCGCTTCGAGCTGTACCAGCCGCGCCTGCTGATGCTCTTCTGCCCGCAGATCCACGAGCATCACGGCGTGATCTACCACTGGAGATATGGCCAACGCAAGATGAGCCGGCTGAATTTCGGCCGCCAGGACCTGGGGCTCAAGCAGTTCATTCTGGTCTTCGACGGCGAGTTCGACATCGAGAGCGGCTTCTCGTTCATCAACACCTATCTTTCGGAGGAGGCGCGCAAGGAGGTTTTGTACTGGGAACGGCGCTGGAGCTCGACGCTGCGGCGCTGGGTGACCTGGGTCTACCTGCCCGGCTTCCACATCCACAACCGGGTGCGGGATATCCTGATCAACGGGCGCTATCGCAACCGGACGACCCACACCTTTACCGTCAAGGTCACCACCGTGGCCGGCTTCGTGATGCGCATCACCTTCCCCTTCGAGGTCGACACGCTGCCGCTGGATCTGGTCGATGTGGCCGCGGTACGGGGCCGCCTGCTGCGCAGCAGCCGCTTCGACATCGACAGCCTGAGCGCGGCCGAGGGCGGCTTCTACATCAACTACGGCGGCGCCGGCCGTGAGCGCATCTTCGTCAGCTATGCCGATTTGCAGGCCATCGGCGGCGGCGGGGCCGAGATCGACTGGGATCAGCTCGGCTTCGATGTGGACGTCACCACAGCCTGGGATGAGATGATCTTCAGCGGCGAGATGTCGCAGGAGATCGAGATCAGCGAAACGGCCCAGGTCGAGAGCGAGATCGAGATCGAGGCGCTGCTGGAGGAGTTCGGCGGCGGCATGTTCATGCTGGCCGGCGAGGTGATGCAGGTCGACAGCGCCGAGTCCTTCATCGAAGAGGACTTCATCCTGGGCGGCGGCTTCTGGCAGGGCGTCGAGGAGTTCTCATTCGAGACAGACATCCATGCGCTGGACCGCACAACCGTAGATGAAAACAGCGGGCTCGGTCGGAGACCGGCCCGAGC
>JACSRL010000747.1 GCA_014879765.1 Anaerolinea sp.
GCCGGGCTGCGGTAGAGGTTGAAGCCCAGGTTGTCCAGCTCGCTGACCGTCTCCCAGCTCACCTGCACGGCATCGCCCTGCTGCTGGGCCTCGAAGCCGGCCAGGCTGACGGCCTGCGGCAAGCCCAGGTTGATGCGCCCCCAGCCGAAGCGGTTGTTCTGTGTGCCGCTGGCCGGCGCAGCGCCGGCCGACGCCATGCTGCCGCCGCACGTACCGCCATTGGCCTTGTAGAGCGCCTCATTTTGGATGAAGGCGCGCAGATTGCTGGTGGAAAACGCCGGGTTGCGCTCCCATACGGTCGCGGCCATGCCGGCCACGTGCGGCGCTGAGGCCGAGGTGCCGAAGAAGCCGGTCGACGTGGCGATGCGATAGGCCTGGTTGTTGCTGGCGCCGTAGGCCGCGGTGCTCACCCCGTCGGGCGCGGCCACGTCCGGCTTGTTGACCGCCGCGCCGGGGTTGCCGCCGCCGCTGGCGTTGCGCGGCCCCAGGCTGGAGAAGGTCTCCAGGCCGTAGTCGTAAGTCGCGTTGCCATCCTCGCCCCAGAAGGTGGCGCCCACGGCCATGGCGCTGTCGCCGTCGGCCGGGATGGTGAGGCTGTTGCAGACGTTGTTGTACCAGAAGGCATAGTTGGCCCCGGTGCCCGACGTGTAGAAGCCGTTGAAGGTGTGGAGCTGCATCCAGTGGCCGAAGTTGTTGGAACATGTGCCGCTGACCTGGTAGCGTTGGATGTAGACGGCATAGTAGGGGTTCGAGTTGTCGGTAGTGGTGAAACCGATCGCCTCGGTGGGGGGCACGTTGGCGCTGTTGCATTGGTTCCCGACGGATGAGGCAACCTGGGCCCAAGTGGAGCCGTTCCACTTCATCAGGTACAGATCGTAGTCGATGCGGTTCTGGTTGCCGGTGCGGGCAGCGTTCCAGTCGTTCCACTCCAGGAAGACGGTGATGGTGTTACCGGGGGGTATGTTCCAGACGGTGGACGGCGGCGTCGGTCCGAACCCGTTGACGTTGCCGGTGCCAAAGGCGACAGAGTTGCCGCCGCTGTACTGCGCCGAGGTCCAGGAGTGGTGCTGGCGCTGATTGTTGCCGGCCGAGTTGGCCCACAGGATGCCGGCCGCCTGGGCGCTGTCCACGATGGCGTTGATGGGCCCCGTGCCGTCGTAAGGCCCCGCGTTGACCCAGCCGATGGACATGGTGGCGACCCGCTTGCCGCTGATGTTGGTGGTGTAGTCGCCGGCCGCCTGGCCGAACTCGACGTCGGTGCCGAAGGCGTACAGATACACCGTGGCATCGGGCGCCATGTCGTAGGCGATCTCGGCGCAGGCCGTGCCATGTTCCTCGCCGGCGGTGCCGGGCGGGCCGAAGGCGTAGGTCGCGCTGAAATCCTTCAGCACCAGGTTGGCGCCCGCCGGCAGGTCGCCGGCTGCCTGGCGACTGTCCCAGCCGGTGAAGCCGAAGTCGAAGACCGCCAGCTTGATGTTGGTGCCGTTGTAGCCGTTCGTGTGCCAGGGCCCGATGTTAGTCAGGCTGACGCCCTCGGTGGTCTGAGCGCCCACCAACGGCCGCGGCCGGGCTGCGTCCGCCGGCGCGGCGGGCAGCTCCTGCTGCTGGGCCGGGAAAGGGAGCCGCACATAAGCCACCCCGTCGAGCCTGGCCAGCGCCTCCAGACTGTCGAAGGGGGCCAGCACCTGCACCCAGCTCTCGTAGGCGGTCTCGTAGGTCGCGCCCGTGGCGGCGATCGCGGCCGCCAGCTCGGCGCGGATCGCGACGCGCGGCGCGTGCTCGACGGTGGCCATGCGGCCGCCGGGCAGCGCCACCTGCTGGTAGGTCGGCCCGCCCACGGTCTGGGCCTGCGGGTCCACGGCCATCTCCAGGATGACGCGCGCGCTCCCCTGCGCCAGGTCCACGTGGCGTTCACCGGCGAAGGCAGCCAGGGCCGCCTGATCGCCCTTCTGGTAGGCGGCCGCCAACTGGCTGAGCTGTCCATCCAGGCCGGGGTAGGCGTCCTTCTGGCCGCCATCGAGGGTGAGGGTGACGATGTTGGCGCCCTCCGGCAGGCTGACGGTCGTCGACGCGCCGGGTGGGTTAGGCGACCCCGCGGCGACACCGCTCAACGGGACCAACAGCATGGCTGCAATGACTGCCGCAAACAGCCAGCGATAGGGGGAAAACTGTCCGCGTGACCTCATGGGTTACCTCCTGAGTGTGTGATTTTGCCCACGTTGCTGCCATTGGGCCCAGTGTCCTGCGCGCCCGCCGCGCCCGCAGCCGGCGCGGTCAAAAGGGCGACCAGCAGCACCAAGGCTGCCAGCCACCCGACGATCGAACTGTTTCGGCTATCCATACGATTCCTCCGATCCGATAAGGCTGTGGCCAAGAGAGTTCAGCGCCGCGGCGCAGCGCGGGCCATTCCTCTCACGCGACACTTTTCGATGGATGGGGCTGACCGCTGTTGCGCGACCAGAACGCTCTCCTGCACGGTGGAGCTTCCCTACGCTGCTATCAGGGAACTATGATAGCACAATCTTT
>JACSRL010000145.1 GCA_014879765.1 Anaerolinea sp.
CGTTGGCGGCGATTGGCCGGACGTAACGAGTAATGCGTAACACGTAACCGGAATTGCGGACGTTGGCGGTGAAACCCGCAGCGTACAGTTCATGTTCGAACCCATCGCCCATACTTATCCGATTACGCATTACTCATTACTCGTTACGAATCACCAGCAAACATCTCATCCCCAAACCCACCGCCCATACCCATCCGATTACGAGTTACTCGTTACTCGTTACGAATCACCAGCAAACATCTCATACTCGAACCCATCGCCCATACTTATCCGATTACGAGTTACTCGTTACTCCCAAGGAGCTAACCATGATCGACCTGACCATCTACGAAGACCGCCTGGAACACACGGTGCAGCGGGCGCGTGAGCGACAGATCATCATCCCCACCTTCAAGCAGATGCGCCACCCGGAGCTGATCCCCGACGCGATCAAGCGCCAGTTGGCCGATGTGGGGCTGTGGGACCTGAACCCGCTCAACCTCTTCCGCATCACCTGGAAGAACCAGCCGGTGGAGCATGGCGGCGGCTTCGGCGGCGTCAACTACCTGGAGCTGCCTCCGGCGCTGACCGGCGTGCCCGCGCGCATCTTTTTCCTGGTGGGCAAGTGGTTCCCCACCGGCTCGCACAAGGTCGGCGCGGCCTTCGGCTGCCTGGCGCCGCGGCTGGTCACCGGCCAGTTCGACCCGACGACGCAGAAGGCGGTCTGGCCCAGCACCGGCAACTACTGCCGCGGCGGCGCCTACGACTCCCACCTGCTGGCCTGCGAATCCATCGCCATCCTGCCGGAGGGGATGAGCCAGGAACGCTTCGACTGGCTGGCCAAGGTGGCCGGCGAGACCATCAAGACCACCGGCTCCGAGAGCAACGTCAAGGAGATCTTCGACAAGTGCTGGGAACTGCGCCGCTCCGGCCAGGACCTGATGATCTTCAACCAGTTCGACGAGCTCGGCAACTATCTGTGGCACCACGAGGTGACCGCGCCGGCCATCGAGACGGTTTTCGACCAAATCGCCGGCCCCAACGACCGCTTCCGCGGCGTGGTGCTGACCACCGGCTCGGCAGGCACCATCGCCAGCGGCGACTACCTCAAGCGGCGCTTCCCCCACAGCAAGACCGTGGCCAGCGAGGCCTTGCAGTGCCCCACTCTGCTCAACAACGGCTTCGGCGCGCACCGCATCGAGGGCATCGGCGACAAGCACGTGCCCTGGATCCACAACGTCAAGACCACCGACATGGTGGTGGCCATCGACGACGCGGCCAGCATGGCGTTGATCCGGCTCTTCAACGAGCCGGCCGGCGCCGAGTATCTGGTGCAACAGGGCGTGCCCAGCGATGTGGTGAGCCAGTTGTCGCTGTTGGGCATCTCCGGCGCCGCCAATCTGCTGTCGGCCATCAAGTTCGCCAAATACTATGAGCTGACCGAAAACGACGTGGTGGCCACCGTGGCGACCGATTCCATGGAGATGTACCGCAGCAGGCTGGAGGAGATGCAAGAGGCTGAAGGCCCCTTTGGCCCGGTGGAGGCGGCAGTGGCCCATCAGCGCTATCTGCTGGGCGAGGGCACCGACAACCTGCTGGAGCTCTCCTACCGGGAGCGCCAGCGCATCCACAACCTGAAGTACTACACCTGGGTCGAGCAGCAGGGCAAGAGCTACGAGGAGATCCAGGCCCAGTGGTACGACGACAGCTACTGGACCAGCATCCCGCCCCTGGTGGACGAGATCGACCGGCTGATCGACGCGTTCAACGCGCGGGTCGGGCTGCTGTAGGAGCACACCATGAAAATAGCAATCCTCGGCGGCACCGGCCCCGAAGGCAGCGGGCTGGGCCTGCGCTGGGCGCTGGCCGGCCATCAGGTGGTCATCGGCTCGCGGCAGATGGAGAAGGGCCAGCAGGTAGCGGCTGAGCTGCAAGCACAGGCGCCGGCCGCGGCCGCCAACCTCAGCGGCATGGACAACCTGTCGGCGCTGGAGGGCGCCGATGTCGCGGTGCTCTCCGTGCCCTACAGCGGCCAGGAGCGCACCCTGGCCGGGCTGCAAGAGGCGCTGGCCGGCAAGCTGCTGCTGACCATCGTCGTGCCGCTGGGCGAGAAGGCCGCGCGCGTCTGGCGTCCCCCCAGCGGCCTGGCCGCGGCCGAAGAGGCCGCGCGGCAGCTCGGCGAGGGCGCACGCGTTGTGGCCGCCTTCCAGAACATCGCGGCCCATCATCTGGCCGATCCTGAACATGTCATCGACTGCGACGTGCTGATCTGCGGCGACGACAAGGCCGACAAGCAGGTGGTGATCGAGCTGTGCGCGGCCGCGGGCATGCGCGGCGTCGATGCCGGCCTGCTGCAAAACGCCAGCGTGGTCGAGGGACTGACCGCGGTGCTGATCGGCATCAACATCCGGCACAAGATCAAGCATGCCGGGCTGCGCATCACCGGCATTTGAGCCAGGGTAGTAACTGCTCAGCCGGCGGGCCAAACGTTGGTTTCGACACTTGCACCTGCGCTGCGCTCCGGCGCAAGTGCAGGTGTACG
>JACSRL010000566.1 GCA_014879765.1 Anaerolinea sp.
GAGGCGATTTGCAGACAGAATTACCTCCGACGACGTTGCTGCAAACGCAGATTCAAGTGCCTGGCACCTATGGCTGAGCAGTTACCGGGTGTGTTTGGAATGAGTTGGTTAGCGTAGGTCGATTGCGAAGCACCCCGGAGTGGGGACGCAGGTTGAGGTAACGCGCGTCGCATGAGGGCAGTCGAAATGGCTTCGCTCGCAGAACTTGGCCGGTGCGGCGCCGTCCCAAGTCTCGCCAGTTCAACAGGAGTGACGGCGCCGAACAGTTGCCCGGCCTTTTTGCGCAGAATTGCCTGACCGGTTTGACAACAGGTTCTCTCTGTGATAGCATAGGGCATCGTTTGTCCAGGCATCAACCTGACAGCTCATCAGGCGGCAGACGACCCCGGTAGCGAACGCTGAAATTTGGTTCCTCTGCCTTGCGGTTCCGCCCAGATCGCTGGGATTCCCAAGTTATCGTCAACTTCATAGAACTACACTCGAAGTCTGGAGGCCTGCATGGGTGCTCTGCTGGAAGTGAAAGACCTGCGCACGCAGTTCTTCACACAAGATGGTGTCGTCAACGCCGTCAATGGCATCTCGTACACGCTGGATGAAGGGGAAACGCTCGGCATCGTCGGCGAAAGCGGCTGCGGCAAAAGCGTCGGCGTGATGTCGCTGATTCGGCTGATCCCCATGCCCCCCGGCCGCGTCGTTGGGGGCGAAGTCTGGTTCGAGGGCCGTGACCTGCTCAAGCTGGACGACGATGAGATCCGCCAGGTGCGCGGCAATCGCATCGCCATGATCTTCCAGGATCCTATGACCTCGCTCAACCCGGTGTTGACCATCGGGCGGCAGATCTCCGAGGCATTGGAGCTGCACCTGGGCCTGGACAAGTCGCAGGCGCGGCAGCGCAGCCAGGAGCTGCTGGAGCTGGTGGGCATCCCCGGCGCCGAGGGCCGGCTGGACAACTACCCGCACCAGTTCTCCGGCGGCATGCGCCAGCGGGTGATGATTGCCATGGGGCTCTCCTGCAACCCCCAGGTGCTGATCGCCGATGAGCCGACCACCGCGCTGGATGTGACCATCCAGGCCCAGATCGTCGAGCTGGTCAAGCGGCTGCGCGAGGAGCTGGGCATGGCCATCATCTGGATCACCCATGATCTGGGGGTGGTGGCTGGCCTGGCGCACCGCATGATCGTCATGTACGCCGGTTTCATCGTCGAAGAGGCGACGGTCTCAGAGCTCTACGCCAACCCGCGCCACCCCTACACCCTGGGGCTGCTGGGCTCGCTGCCCCGGCTGGACGAGGATCGACCGGAGCGGCTGCGCTCCATCGAGGGCCTGCCCCCTGACCTGATCGACCTGCCGCCCGGCTGCCCCTTCTATGCCCGCTGCACCTGGCGCATCGAGCGCTGTCTGCAAGAGAACCCACCGCTGGCGTTTGTGGCTCATCAGCACAAGGCGGCCTGCTGGGTGGATGTCACCGGGGTGACAGCATGACCGAGAACACCAACACCAACGGCGGCCAGCGCGACGTCATCCTGCGCGTTGAGGGATTGAAGATGTGGTTCCCCATCACCAGCGGCATCTTCCAGCGCACGGTGGGGCACATCAAGGCTGTGGACGGTCTCGATTTCGAAGTCTACCGCGGAGAGACCCTGGGCCTGGTAGGCGAGTCGGGCTGCGGCAAGTCCACCGCTGGCCGCGCCATTTTGCAGCTCTATCGCCCGACGGCCGGCCATGTTCTCTTCGACTCCGAGGACCTGACCACCATGAAGGGCAGCACCCTGCGGCGGCAGCGGCGCCGCATGCAGATGATCTTCCAGGACCCCTACGCCTCGCTCAACCCGCGCATGACCGTGGGTGCGATCGTCGGCGAGCCGCTGGAGGTGCATGGCCTGGGCAACAAGCAGCAGAACCGCGAGCGGGTGCAGGAGCTGCTGCGCATCGTCGGCCTGAACCCCTACTTCGTCAACCGCTATCCCCACGAATTCTCCGGCGGCCAGCGCCAGCGCATCGGCGTCGCCCGCGCGCTGGCGGTCAACCCGGCGTTCATCGTGCTGGACGAGCCGATCTCGGCGCTGGATGTGTCGATTCAGGCCCAGGTCATCAACCTGCTGGAGGATTTGCAGAACGAGTTTGGGCTGACCTATCTGTTCATCGCCCACGACCTGTCGGTGGTGCGCCACATCTCCGACCGCATCGCGGTGATGTATCTGGGCAAGATCGTGGAGCTGGCCGACCGCAACGAGCTGTACGCCAACCCCAAGCATCCCTACACCCAGGCGTTGCTCTCGGCCGTGCCGATCCCTGACCCGGTGATCGAGGAGAAGCGCCAGCGCATCATCCTGGAAGGGGACGTGCCCAGTCCGGCCAACCCACCCGTCGGCTGCAATTTCAGCACCCGCTGCCCGCAGGTCATGGAGATCTGCCGCCAGCAAAAGCCGGAATTCAAAGAGAGTGGCCATGCGCACTGGGTAGCCTGCTGGCTGTATGAAGACCATGCCGCCCCGGAGGCTGGAGCTCAAGTCGCCGCC
>JACSRL010000471.1 GCA_014879765.1 Anaerolinea sp.
ATGTGAACTGCCGCCGGCCCTGGCCATCAAATTCGGGGATCTCCACCCAGGCGATGTCGGGCAGACCGGAGCGTACGGTGACACCGGGGCGAGGATCGCCCAGGCGCGCCAGCGCGTCGCCGGCAGTCAGGCGCTGCGCCGGCAGTGGGACGTGCTTGACATCGGCGAGCAGGCGGGCCGCCGCCGTCACGACGGTTGACACGAGGGTGCCGGGCAGCGTGCCAGCGGGCAGCTTGTTGATGACGGCCATGGCCAGCAGCGCGGCGCGGGCGTTGCCTTCGCCGGCCACATAGGGCGCGCACAACTCCGCCAGCAGTGACCAGAGTTCGGCGCTGCGCCCGGTTGCCAGCAGTTGGTCGGCCGCCAAGTGCGTGGCGTTCCACCAGCCATCGGGCTGGCTCCGCGCATAGTGCAGCAGGCCGGCGGGGAAGTAGCGCGCTGGCGCCACCGGCGGCACGCGCTGCGCCGGCGCCGGGCAAGTCAACTCGCACGCGGCCAGGTATTCCTGAAAGCTGGCGTGCAGAAAGCGGTAGTGGTTGGGCCGCGGCGAGACCAGCGTCAGCAGCCCGGCGTGTTGCGCCAGAAAGCCGTCGACTACATCCAGGTCGAGGCGCGAATATTCACGACGATGACCGGCGCGCGCGTCGCGCAGCACCGCGTCCAGTTCGGAGATATGGAACTCGAAACGGTTGCCATCCTGGCGCCGTTCGTCGGCCAGCAGGTTGCAGGCCAGCGTCTCCAGCACCGGGCGCAGCCGTTCGGCGGGCACGCCCAGCGCCTGCTCGACCTCGCTCTGCTTGCGGCGGAACCAGCGCGTCAGCAGCAGGTCGACGGCCGCGCCGTAGAGGCCAGCGCGCGTCGTTGCGGGCAGGCGATGCGGCGCCGGCGTGCTCTGCCAGAGCGCCAGCCACAGCGTGAAATAGAGCGGGTTGGCGACGATGTCGGGGTCGAGGTCGGCGCGGGTCAGCGCATCCAGAAAGCGCTCGGCCTGCTCCTCGGCCTTGCCGGTGCTGGCCAGCACGCCGAACAACTGCACGGCCAGCCGCCGCAGCCGGTCGTTGGGTAGGGGAATCAGGCGCGCCACGCCAAAGCCATCCAGCGCCCAGTCGCCCACTTCGTACGCGTAGGGCCGGCTGCCCACGACGATGCGCAGCTTGGGGTAGGTGTCGGTCAACTGCTGGATCAGGTGGTGGATCTGCTGGCGCCGTTCGGGGCTTTCGGCCTGGTTCACTTCGTCCAGGCCATCGAGCAGGAGGATCGCCCTGCCGTCGAGACAGAGCGTCGCCAGCTCCGGCTCGAACGCAGCCAGCCGCGCATCGAGCACTGTCGCCTGCACGTAGGGCCAGAAATGACCGGCGAGCGTCGGCAGATCCTCGGGCCGCGGCAGCGTATCCGGCTCGGGCAGCGGCGGGAAGTCAGCGACCAGCGCGCGCAACTCGATGTAGATGGGCGTCAGGTCGGTCGGGGCCAGCCAGCCGGCCAACTGCGCCGCGCCCGCGCGGCCCGGCGTCGTCGTGTCACCGGCGCGGCGCAGGCATTCGCCGGCCAGGCAAAGCGCCAGGTGGCGCAGAAAGCTGCTCTTGCCGCTGCCGGGGTCGCCGATCAACACCATGCGCGGCTGGAGGCTGGCCGCCTGCTCGACGTCGATGCGCCAGCGCAGCGCGTTCTCGCCGCGCCGCCCGAAGCGCGCGTCCCTCTCTTCTGCAATCTGCTGCGCCATCTGGCCGCGCACGTACTGCACCAGAGGCGCCAGGTCACCGGCATCGAGGCGCAGCGCAGGCCATGTCTTCGGCCGCTCCCGGCCGCCCATTTCCTCACCCGCCCGGCCCAAGCCGGCAAGGCGGGCCTCGTTGACCTGGGGATCGCGCTCGTGCCCATCGCTGGTGTCGATCCACCAATCGGCGGCGCGCCGGTCGCGCACCACCAGCACCAGTTCGGCGTCCACCGGCAGCGGCACGTAGATGTCGAGCAACTCCGGCTCACGGCGCTGCGTCTCCAGGATGTTGGCCAGATTGACGCGCTTCATGGCGCCGCAGAGTTGCGCCAGGTATTGGCGGTGATGTGGGGAGAGCGTGAGCGGTTCGGGCGCTGCTGTGTTCCAATCCAGCGGTTTGACCTGCCCTCCCGTTTTGGGATACACCCGCACCATCTCCGCCGCGGTCTCCAGCCCCTGGCGGCGCAGTTCCGCATCCACAGCGGCCAGCGCGTTGGCTACTGTCGTACCGTCCGCCAGCCGGCGGTAAAAGACCGGCGTGATCACCTGCTGGACGGGTGCGTCCTCGACTTCGTCCGTCATGCCCACCGCGGCATTCACCACGTCGCCCAGCCCTTCCGCCAGGTGCGCGGTGTAGCAGTCCGGCATGACGATCAGGTGCAGCCGTTGCGTCGCCGCGTCCTGGTGCGTGCGCACGATGCGCAACAGATCGTCGCCGGGGAGCGACTCGGAGCGTTCGTCGCTGGGATGGTTGAGCAGCAGGCCGTCGCCGTCGCCATGCACGGCGAAGTGCA
>JACSRL010000780.1 GCA_014879765.1 Anaerolinea sp.
GCCTTCGAGGCGGCCGGCGGCTATCAGTGGGAGCTGCGCATGCGCCAGGTGCTCACCGGGCTGGGCTTTGCCCCGGCCGAGCACCACATGCCGCTGGCCCATCTCAGCGGCGGGCAGCGCACGCGCGGCCTGCTGGCGCGGCTGATCCTGCAAGAGCCGGATCTGCTGCTGATGGACGAGCCGACCAATCACCTGGATCTGCACGCCACCGAGTGGCTGGAGCAGACGCTGCTGCAATGGCAGGGCAGCATGGTCGTCGTCTCCCACGACCGCTATTTCCTCGACCGGGTGGCGACGCGCATCTGGGAGCTGGCCAGCCAGCGGCTGGAGGTCTACCGCGGCAACTACAGCCACTACGTGCAGCAGCGCGCCGAGCGCCGCGAGCGCCAGCGCAAGGAGTGGCAGCGCCAGCAGCAGGTCATCGCCAAGGAAGAGGACTTCATCCGCCGCAACATCGCCGGCCAGAACACCAAACAGGCCCAGGGCCGGCGCACCCGGCTGGAGCGCATGATCAAGGAGGATGGCCTGGTTGAGCTGCCCAAGGAGCAGCGCGCCATCCGGGTGCAGATGGACGCCCGGCTGCGCAGCGGCAACATCGTCCTGCGCAGCCACAATCTGGCCATCGGCTATCGCCAGCAGGCTGGCCAGCCCAGCCGCCGCGAGGATATCTCCGGCGGCCACGAATTCATCGCCAGCCGCCAGCCGGTCAGCCCCCAGGACACGCTGCTCTTCCGCGCCGAGGATCTGGAATTGAAACGGGGCGAGCGGGCCGCGCTGCTGGGCCCCAACGGCTCCGGCAAGTCCACTTTCCTCAAGACGCTGCTGGGGCAGGTTCCGCCGCTGGAAGGCCGGCTGCGCGTCGGCGCCAGCGTGCAGATCGGCTACCTGGCCCAGGCGCACAGCGAGCTGCGTCCCGACATGACCGCGCTGGACGCCATCCTGCAGCAGGCGCCGCGCATGGAGATCGGCGAGGCGCGGGGGCTGCTGGGCCGCTTCCTCTTCTCCGGCGACGACGTCTACAAGCGCATCGAGGTGCTCAGCGGCGGCCAGCGCAGCCGCATCGCCCTGGCCCGCCTGACCTTGCAGGGCGCCAACCTGCTGGTGCTGGATGAGCCGACCAACCATCTGGACATCACCTCACAGGAGGTGCTGGAGGAGGTGCTGAGCGGCTTCCCCGGCACGGTGCTGCTGGTGACCCACGACCGCTACCTGGTGGACGCGGTGGCTACCCAGGTGTGGATGATCGACGACGGCGAGCTGCGCGCCTATCCTGGCCACTACACGGCCTATCTGGCGGCCAAGGCGGAGGAAGAGGCCGCGGCCGCGGCCGCCGCAACCGGCGACAGCGGCGTCGTGACCGATTCCCAGATCCATCGCGAGCGGGCCAAGGAAGAGCGCCGCCAGCGCAAGCAGATCGAAGCGCGCGCGGCCGAAGCTGACCGTCTGGCCGAGCTGGTGGAGGCCATGGAGCAGCGGCTGGCCGGCCTGGGCGACCAGCTCAGCCAAGCCAGCGCGGCCCAGGACACCCGCCGCGTCGAGACGCTGGGCCGCGAGTATCAGGCCGTAGACCAGCGCCTGCACCAGCTCATGGAAGAATGGGCCGAATTAGCGATGTAGCCTGGCTCCTGTCATCCTGAGCGGGTCCAGCACGCGTCTCGCTCAGTGTCGAATCGCCAGCGAAGGATCCCGCCTCCGGGATTCTTCACTAACCTTGGACGCGATCAAGTCAAGTGTCTGCTGGAGCCCGTTGTGTCTGATTAGCCCTGTGGCCGATTGACTCGTTCAGAATGACAAAAACGGTATTTTCGATTATCATGGACAAATCACCCGCCAAACTCGTCATCGGCCTGACCGGCAACATCGGCGTGGGCAAGAGCACGGTGATGGCCATGCTGACCGGGCTGGGCGCCGCGGGCATCGACGCGGACAAGGTGGCGCACCAGGTCATGGAACCGGGCCAGCCGGCCTATGCCCCGATCATCGCCCGCTTTGGCCCGCAGATCGCGCCCGAGCATGGCCCCATCGACCGTCTGCGCCTGGGCCAGATCGTCTTCAGCGACCCGGCCGCGCTGGCCGACCTGGAAGCCATCGTCCATCCGGCCGTCTTTCAGGTGATCCAGCGCCGTGTGGACGAGGCCGACACGCCCGTGGTGGTCATCGAGGCCATCAAGCTGCTGGAGGCTGGGCTCAGCCGCCAGCTCTGCCAGCAGGTCTGGGTCGTCACCGCGCCGCGCGCCCAGCAGATCCAGCGTCTGATGCAAACCCGCGGCCTGAGCGAGGCCGAAGCCACCCTGCGCATCGACGCCCAGCCGCCCCAGGCCGAAAAGATCGCCCAGGCCGACGTGGTGATCGACAACGGCGGCAGCCTGGAAGATGTGCGCGCCCAGGTGGAACGGGCGTGGGACGTGGTGCGTGATGAGTGATGCGTGATGCGTGATCGGAATGGAGCGAGTTGTGTGCGGGATGCGTAACTCGTAACTCGTAACTCGTAACTCGTAACTCGTAAC
>JACSRL010000782.1 GCA_014879765.1 Anaerolinea sp.
GGCGCCATGACCTTGGTCTGCAAGACAAAAACCCGGTTTCTAATGCCGAGCCTGAGCAGTTACAATCGACACTGCGCATGGCCGACCGGGCGCCAAAAGCTCCGGTCGCTCTGTGCGCCAGGTTTTCGCCCCCACTGTACCACAGGATGGATGGCGAAACCATGACGCATGTCATATCTTGTACCTTTTTTCGTAACTGCTCAGGTGCCAGGCACTTTTGAGGCGATTTGCAGACAGAATCACCTCCGACGACGTTGCTGCAAACGCAGATTCAAGTGCCTGGCACCTGTGGCTGAGCAGTTACCTTATTTTCGCTCAATCCAAGAGCCCTTGCAGCCGCCATCCATCCGCAGTCCGGCAATCTTGCCGCGTGCCGTGTGCGATAGGCGACGCGGCGATTCGATGGTACAATCTCGCCTGATCGACTCCATGACACGTTCGAGAACCGACAAGGAGGTCTGTTCATGCAGGTGGCAGAATTGATCCGCATCGCCCGCGGGGAACAGCCGGCCGATCTGGTGCTGCGCAACGCCCGCCTGGTCAACGTCTTCTCCGGCCAAATCGAGCACACTGACATCGCCATCGCCGGGGCGCAGATCGCCGGCCTTGGCGCGGGCTATCAGGGCCGGCACAGCATCGACCTGGCCGGCGCCTACGTGGCCCCCGGCCTGATCGACGCCCACGTCCACATCGAAAGCTCCATGGCCACGCCGCCGCAGTTCGCGCGCGCGGTGCTGCCGCGCGGCACGACGACGGTGATCACCGACCCGCACGAGATCGCCAACGTCCACGGTCTGGCCGGCATCCGCTTCATGCTCAACGCCGCCGAGGAAACGCCGCTGAACATCCGGGTCAACCTGCCCTCCTGCGTGCCGGCCACCCCCATGGAGACCGCCGGCGCGACGCTGGAGGCCGGCGACCTGCTGGGTATGATGGATGACCCCGGCGTGCTGGGGCTGGCTGAGATGATGAACTATCCCGGCGTGATCGCGGCCGCGCCCGCGGTGCTGGCCAAGCTCTGGACCTTTCAAGGCCGGCCGCTGGACGGCCACGCGCCCGGCCTGGCCGGGCCGGCGCTGAACGCCTATGTGGCCGCGGGCATCGGCTCCGACCACGAATGCACCACCGTGGCCGAGGCGGCCGAAAAGCTGGCCCGCGGGCTGGTTATTTTGATCCGCGAGGCCACCAACGCCCACAACCTGGAGACGCTGCTGCCGTTGGTGACGCCGGCCAACAGCCGCCGCTGCTGCTTCTGCACCGACGACCGCCAGCCGGCCGACCTGCTGGATCAGGGCGGCATCGACTACATGGTGCGCACCGCCATCGCCCGCGGCCTCGACCCGGTGACCGCGATCCAGATGGCGACGCTCAACACGGCTGAGTGGTTCGGCCTGCACGATCGCGGCGCCCTCGCGCCTGGCCGGCGGGCTGATCTGATCGTCTTCGACCGGCTGGACGACCTGCGGCCGCGGCTGGTCTATGTCGGCGGCCGCCTGACGGCCCAGGAGGGAGCCATGCTGACGCCGCCGCCGGCCGGATCCCCCTCGCCGCTGCCCAACAGCATCCACGTGGATTGGGATCGAATCGACCTGGCCATCCCGGCCGTGGGCCGCCGCGTGCGGGTGATCGGCGCGATCGAAAATCAACTGGTCACCGAGCACCTGGTGCTGGACGCCTCGATTCGAGAGGGGCAGGCCATGGCCGACGTCAGCCGCGACCTGTTGAAGATGGCCGTGATCGAGCGTCACGGCGTCAACGGCAACGTGGGCAAAGGCTTCATCCAGAACATTGGCCTGCAAGCGGGCGCGCTGGCCTCCTCAGTGGCGCACGATCATCACAACCTGGTGGTGGTGGGCGCGGACGACGCCAGCATGCTGACCGCGGCACGCGCCGTGGCCGCCATGGGCGGCGGGCTGGCCGCGGCCCATGGCGAGCAGGTGCTGGCCCAACTGGCGCTGCCCATCGCCGGCCTGATGTCCGACCAGCCCATCGAGCAGATCCGCCGCGACTTCGATCAAGTGCTGGCCGCGGCCCACGCCCTGGGCAGCGAGCTGCACGACCCCTTCATGGCCATCAGCTTCATGGCGCTGGAAGTGATCCCGCACCTGAAACTGACCGACGTGGGGCTGGTGGATGTGGACAAGTTCGAGGTTGTGCCGTTGTTCGTCGACTGACACAAACGTATCGAGACCGCAGCAACCCACGCGCCACATCCAGCGCCGGTCGAGTAGGCCGCCGTATCGAGACCGAAGCGGCCCACGCGCCCCGTCCAGCGCCGGTCGAGTAGGCCGCCGTACCGAGACCGAAGCGGGCCCCGCGCCACATCCAGCGCCGGTCGAGTAGGCCGCCGTATCGAGACCGAAGCGGGCCCCGCGCCACGTCCAGCGCCGGTCGAGTAGGCCGCCGTACCGAGATCGAAGCGGCCCACACGCGCCCCGTCCAGCGCCGGTCGAGTAGGCCGCCGTATCGAGACCGAAGCAACCCACGCGCCCCATCCAGCGTAGGTC
>JACSRL010000154.1 GCA_014879765.1 Anaerolinea sp.
GAAGTAGTTGCGCATCGGTGCCCGGCACTTTAGCGACGATTCGCCCATGATGACAGACTCGGCGCAAGTACCGGGCACCTCAACAACTTTATTTACGGTGTACTTAGTGCAAAATCCGGTTTCCGTCTTTCTTTGCGGCCCTTGCGTCTTTGCGTGAGACAGAATCGTGAACTACGGACTTTGTCTCCTCACCGCCGGCAAATACAAGCGCTGATCCTTGGGCCGGCCCAGGCTGTCCCAGCCGTACCAGTCGAAGGTCGAGGCGCCGCCGCGGCCAAAGCCCAGATAGAGCCGGCCATCCACGCCATAGGTCAGCGCGTACAGCGCGCCTTGATCGCCTACGATCTTGCTGGTCCCCACACCTGAGGCGTAGTAGGCGTTGCTCCCGCCGCCCACTGCGTTGAGGTTGTGCCAGTCCAGCCAGTAGCCGCCGCCGTCGTAGTACGAGCGATGCCAGAGCTTGCCCGCCACATCGCCGAACACGCAGTCCATCAGATAGATCACGCCGGCCTGGCAGGAGACGGTCATCAGGTTGTCGGGCGAGGCCTTGCCGCCGTCGCGCCACACGCCCCAGCTCGCGCCATCCCACTTGCGGTAGTAAAGGTTGCCGTCCACGCCGATCACTAGCAGCCAGAGCGCGTTGCTGGCATAGGCAGCCGCGCCCACCCCCAGATATGGGCTGTCCGCCGGGCCGCTGGTGGGCAGCGGCCCCATGTCGACCGTGCCCCAGGCAAAGCCGTCCCAGCGCACCTGGTAGATGCGCCGATTCTTGCCGCGCGTGAAGCAGTCGATGCGGTTGACGCCCCACGAGGTGCAGCCGATCTCACTCACCCCCACGTTGCCAGGGTAGGCGATGAACTCCCAGTTGGGCAGTTGCCAGGCGTTTTGATCGTAGTAGGTGTGTACCACGTCGCCGTCAGGCGTGATGGCCATGATGTCCAGGCGGCCCACGCCCCAGGCGGTAACGGCCAGGCCCGCGCCCAGGTCCAGGCCATCGGGCGGCGACGCTGGCTCCTCGATCCAGGGCGAGAAGTCGCGGTGATCGCCGCTGGAGGCCTGGTCAGAATAGCTGTGATAGATCCGCCCGTCGTTGCCGATGGTGAAGCAGTCCACCCGGTTCGGCCCCCATGACGCGCAGGCCGGGTTGGTCAGCGGCGGGCGGGTGTGGGCCGGCGCGTCGGGCTGGCGGATTTCCTGGGCGTGGGCCGGGCTAAACAGGGTCAATGCAGCCAGCACGCCGGCGATCATGTTGCGGATGAGATGATGTGGGTTGGTCATGTGGAAGTGTCCGTCGCATCAACTGGCTCGGTCGGAGACCGGCTACAGCGGTGAGACCGGACTGGCTCGGTCGGAGACCGGCCAGAGCGGTGAGCGGGCGTGACTGGGCTGGCTCGGTCGGAGACCGGCCAGAGCGGTAAGACCGGACTGGCTCGGTCGGCACCTGACGGGGTGCTGCGCAAAGACCGGCCAGAGCGGTGAGCAGTTAGCGGTGAGCGGTGAACGGGCTGGCTCGGTCGGAGACCGGCCAGAGCGAGTTTGGGTTAGCTGGCTCGGTCGGCCCATCCTGGGGGCTTCGCACAGACCGGCCAGAGCATACCGTCAACCGTTCATCATTCATCGTTCATCATTCATCGTTCATCGTTCATCGTTCATCGTTCACTGCCCCTGGCACGTCCACTGCATGGCAAAGTCGAGGCGGGCGCTGGGGTCGGGGGTGGCGCCCTGCATGGCGTCGATCTCCACCAGACCTGTGGCCTCCAGCGTGCCGGAGCCGTCGGCGTTGACGGTGACAGTCGCGCTGGAGCCTTCGCCGTTGCTGAAGGCGCGCTTGCCGACCCGCAGCGCGGGGAACTGATCGGGCATGGCGCCGCCCGTGGCCGTGGCCGCCAACTGATACGTGCCCGGACCGGTGTAGGCGCCGACGCGCGTCAGCGCGACGGCGATCTGCTGCTCGCCCACAGGCATCAGGTTGGGCAGCTCCAGGATGCGCGCCTCGCCGGCCGCGGCCAGGGCCGTGCAGTCGGTGTTGCTGCTGCTGGCCCAGCCGCCTGCGCCCGTGGCCTCCACTGCCCCCGTGGCCTGGGCGGTGATGCAGAAGCCGAAGTACTCTTCACAGGCTGATGACGCGGCCGCGGCAGCCGGCGTCTCAGCCGCCGGCTGCGCCGCCGGCATCGTCGGGGCTGGCTGCTCCGTCGCGGCCGCCGTGGTCGCTTGGGTCGCCGGCGCTGGGCCGGCGTCGCCGCCGCAGGCCGCGGCCATCAGCGCCGTGGCCAGCAGGATGCTCAGCAAGGTCAATCGGGGGGTCTTCATGGCGTTCTCCTCGGTGCGTGACTGTGATCGTAATCGTTTCGACGACGGTGATGGTCAGGATTATGCGTTGCATCAACATGGCTTCTCGTTCGCCTCGAATGTGTGCTATTATAGCGACCGCTCCGTGACCTGTGGTGACATTTTGTGACAGCCTCAGCGCGTTTTGGGACGCGGATTGACGCGGATGAACGCAGA
>JACSRL010000785.1 GCA_014879765.1 Anaerolinea sp.
TGGCCTCGCTGTAGCCCACCAGGCTGAACACCGGAGTGCGCAGCTCGGAGTCGTAGGCGCCAGCCGTCAGTGAGCTGGGGCTCATGCAGGCCGCATCGCCCAGGCCGCCGGTGAAGTTGCCACCGTCGCCGTTGGGACCGCAGGCCGCAATGTTGCCCCAGCTCGCGCCGCCGGCGTTGTTGACCACGCTCCAGCCCCACGTCGGCACGCCGTTCTCGAAGTCTTCCTCCGGGTTGCGGCAGCCGAAGTAGATCACGTCCACGAAGGCGGTGCCGCTGGCGGTGGCCGACAGGCCGCCGGTGCTCGACTGGGCCGCGGTCCACGTGCCCACATTGGTGGTGGGCATGGTGATCACTGCCGGGAACGACTGTCCCAGCGTGACCGTGTCGACGCTGGCCCCAGGGGCCAGGGCGTAGGCCAGGTTGGTGAAGAGCGTGCCGAGCTGATCATCCACCAGGGTGTGGGAGTAGAGCGTCACGTCGCCGGTGTTGGTGACGGTGTAGCAGTAGTACACCGTGGTGCCGGGCAGCACCTCGATGGTGCTGGTGGCCGCGCACACGCCGGGCACGGTGCCCACGGTCTTGGCCACCGTGATCGAGGCCGCGCCCTCCACGATCAGCTCGACCGGCACGATCACCAGCTCGGTGCCGTTGCCGGGGCCGGCGTCGGGGTCGTTGCTGTCGATGCACAGGTTGGCGTTGTAGACGCCCACGGCCAGGCCGGTGGAGTCGAAGGTGACCTGAACCGGTGTGCTTGCCGCCGGCGCGGTCGTCCCGTTGGTGGGGTTGACGCTCAGCCAGGGCACGTTGGACGGCGCAGCGCAGACGACTGGGCCGCTCTGGGCATCGAGCATCACGTCATCCACGAAGAAGTTGGTGGTGTCGCTGCCGAAGACCTCGGAACTGAACTCCAGCGTGTGTGCGCCGCCGTTGGCGTAGGCGCTGACGTCCAGCGTCACCTGGCGATAGCCCAGCGTCCCACAGGCGGGATCTGCGGCCGTGGTTGCCCACAGTTGCGTCCCGTCCATGTTGACTTCCAGATAGTCAGCCGCATCGCCGGAGCAGACGAACTGCTCCACCCAGAAACTCAGCGTTGCCGGGCCGCCAGAGGGGATGGTCACGCTTTGTGACACGCTGCCCGCCTCGTAGGCCGCGATGCCGCCGAACCAGGCCCACCAGGCGCCGGTCAGCGGGCCGGTGCCAGTGCCGGTGCCGCAGCCGGGCACATCGCACAGGGGGGTGCCGAAGTTGGTCGACGCCTCGGTCCAGAAGGGACTGGGGGTGCCCGCCTCGAAGCTGCCATCCTGCACCACGTCGGCCGTGGGCGAGTTGAGCAGGTCTTGCAGTTCCTTGGCGCTGCGCTGCACCGCTGCCGGCGCGCCCAGCTTGTCGATGCTGACGACCGAAGGGGCCGGGGCTGCGGTGGGCCGCGCCGGTTCCTCGTCGATCATCCAGGTCAGATTGGCTGTGCCAGTGTTGCCCACGTTCAACTGCTGTTGCGTGGTGGCATTGGGCGGCTGCGTGCTGCTCATGGAGAGCGGACTGACGTCGATGTTGGGCTGCTCGGCCACCTGGCCGCAGCTCAGACCCACGTTGTCCACCTGGGCGTACCAGTTCCAGTCGCCGGAGTTGGGGTCGTAGTAGCGGTAGCGCAGCATCAGCCCGCTCTGGCCGGCATAGGCCGACAGATCGAGATTGACATCGACGCCTGGCGGTGCGCCGAATGTGCCGTGATCCTCGTTCCAGCTCAGCAGGTTGGCCCAGGTGGCGCCGCCGTCGGTGCTGATGTCCACATCCAGGTAGTCGTAGTTGGCGAAGTTCTGGTAGTTGGCCGTGTAGTTCAGCGAGGCGGTGCCGAAGCCGGTCAGGTCGAACGCCGGGGTCACCAGCGAGGTGTCCATCTCAGCCGCGCCGAAGGCATCGCTGCTGACACTGGCGGCCTCGCCCGTGCCGTTGGTGTAGTTGCCCGTCTCGCCGGAGAGGGCGATGGTGGTCCACTGCGGGCCGTCGGGCTCGTTGCTCTGCACCGCCCAGCCGGCCGGCGGCACGCCGCCGTCGAAGCCTTCAGCAGGCATGTTGCAGGCGAAGACACCAGGCTGGCTTTCCTCCACCGTCAGCGTCACCGGCACCACCACCAGGTCGGTCCCGTTGCCGGGGCCGGCGTCGGGGTCGTTGCTGTCCACGCACAGGTTGGCGTTGTAGACGCCCACGGCCAGGCCGGTGGAGTTGAAGGTGACAGTCACCGGGGTGCTGCCGCCGCCCGCGGTCGCGCCGCTGGTGGGCGCCAGGGAGAGCCAGGGCACGTCGGCCGGCGCAGAGCAGGCGCCGCCGCCGCCGGCGCTGGTGAACTCCACCGTGTCGATGCCGATGTAGTTGGAGTTGTTGCCGCTGGGCCCGCCGTCGGTCACGAAGTAGCGGAAGGCCAGCCGGCCGCTGGCGTTGGCCGGGAGGCCCGACAGGGTGACCGTGTACTGCGTCCAGCTCTGCGGGTAGCCG
>JACSRL010000828.1 GCA_014879765.1 Anaerolinea sp.
ATGTGAACTGCCGCCGGCCCTGGCCATCAAATTCGGGGATCTCCACCCAGGCGATGTCGGGCAGACCGGCGCGCACGGTGACACCGGGGCGCGTGTCCAGCCCGGGACGTGCGGCCAGCAGGTTGCCGGCCAGCAGGCGTTGTCGTGGCGTGAAGGCGGCATGGTCGGCAACCGCGGCCAGCGCAACCTGGTGCAGCGTGGCGAAGTCCCTGCCCCGCACCTCCAGATCATCCGGGTCGCCGGCAAAGAGGCGGTGTTCGGCGGCAATCTCCAGCGCCAGCAGCGCGGCATCCGGCGCCGCGTGCTGGTCGAGGTAGGGACGGCAGCACGCGGCCAACACGCCGCCGGCCTCGCGCAGGCGATCGTGGGCGATCAGTTCGTCGGCGGCCAGTCGCGCCACGTTGCCCCACAGCGCGGGCTGCTGCGTCGTGCGCCGCACCAGACCGTCTGGAAAACGGCGGTCGGCGGCAACGTGCGGCAGGTGCGCATCGGGCGCGGCGCAGATTAGCTCGCACGCGGCCAAGTGCTCCTGAAAGCTGCGGTGGGTGAAGTAGAACTCTCCCGTCGCCGGCGAGGTGAGCAGTCCTACGTGGCGCGCCAGATAGTCGGGCACGTCCATGACCTGCACCTGGCAGCGCGCTTTGTAGAGGATTGCCAGCAGTTCACCCACATCAAAGCGCGTAGTGTCCTGCCCCGGCGCGCTCTGTTCGTGCACGGTGCAGGCCAGCGTCTCCAGCACGGAGCGCAGCCCGGCCGCGTCCAGCCCCAAATCGTCGGCGACCGATGTGTCGGGCAGGCGGCGGCGCGTCCAGCGTGTCAGCAGCAGATCGACAGAGCGGCGGTAGAGTTCGGCGCGCGTTGCGGGCAGTTGCGCGCGCGCCGCCGGGTCGAGCCACAGCCCGGCCAGCAACGTGAAAAAGAGCGGGTTGGCGTAAAAGCTTTGCTCGATGCGCCTGGCCTTGAGTTGGTCGCGGATGGCGGCGATGAAGGCGTCGGCCTGTGCCTTGCCCGGCTCGCCCAGCGCGGCGGGAAAGAGCGCGGCGGCCAGTTCGTGCAGGCGATCCATCTCGAGCGCGTGCAGCGTAGCCAAGCCAAAGTTGTCGATGGCCCAGTCGCCGGCGTGGTAGGCGTGGGGGCGCCCGGCCACGACGATGCGCAGGTCGGGATAGCGCCGCGCAATGGCGCCGATGAACGCCTTGATCTGCTCGCGGCGTTCTTTGCGCCCGGCGTCGGGCACTTCGTCCAGCCCATCGAGCAGCAGGATCGCCTCGCCGCGGTCGAACCAGCCGCGCAACTCGCCGCCCGGTCCGGCCAGCCCTGCACCGTGGAGCGTTTGCAGGTAGCGCCACAGATGGTCGCTGTCAGGCAGCCGCACGGGCGTGTCGCCATCCACCGGCAGCGGCGGGAAAATGGCGGTCACCAGCTCACGCATTTCGATGTAGACTGGCGCATAGGCATCGAGCAGCCAGTCGCGCAGCGCGGCCAGCCCCGCATTCTCCGGCGTGTGCGCGTCGCCGCTGCGCCGGCGCAACTCACCCGCCAGGCAGAGCGCCAGGTGGCGCAGAAAGCTGCTTTTGCCGCTGCCCGGCTCGCCCAGCAGCACAAAGCGCGGCTGCACGCTGGCGGCGTCGTGCGCTTCCATGTACCAGTTGTGTTCGCCGTCCTCCGCCGATTGGTTTTTCTTTTCTTGATGCAGGCTGGTCTCGATCTTGCATTCGATCAGATTGACAACCGGCTGCAACCCCTGCTCGTCGACCCTGAGCGCCGGCCAGTTGCGCTGGCGGCGCCGCAACTCCGCCAACTCCGCGGCATCGGGCATCTCTGCCAGACGCTCTTCCAGGATATCCCGGCGTGATCCGTCCTCTTGCGGCATCTTCGCCCACCAGTCGACGATGCGCCCCTGCTCGGTCTTGACCGTGATCGAAAAGTCCACCGGCAGCGGCACGTAGACGTCGAGCAACTCGATGCGCCGGCCGTCGTCGTCCGCCAGCCCCAGAATCTCGGCCAGCGGCACCGACGCCCACGGCTTGTCGAACCAACTGCGCAAGTAGTCGAGCATGGCCGGCGATAACTGGCGCCGGCGCCACGCCAGCGGGTTCACGTCGCCGCCACTGTCGGGATAGAGCCGCACCATCTCCGCGGCGGCCTCCTGCCCCCTCCGTCGCAGTTCCGCATCCACGGCGGCCAGCGCGTTGGCTACTGTCGTACCGTCGGCCAGGCGGCGGTAAAAGACGGGCGTGATCACCTGTTGGACGGGCGCGTCCTCGACCGCATCGGTCATGCCCACGGCCGCGTCCACCACGTCGCCCAGCCCTTCCGCCAGGTGCGCGGTATAGCAGTCGGGCATGACGACCAGGTGCAGCCGTTGCGTCGCCGCGTCCTGGTGCGTGCGCACGATACTCAGCAGAGCGTCGCCGGTGAGCAACTCGGAGCGTTCGTCGCTGGGATGGTTGAGCAGCAGGCCGTCGCCGTCGCCATGCACGGCGAAGTGCA
>JACSRL010000554.1 GCA_014879765.1 Anaerolinea sp.
GCAGCAACGTCGTCGGAGGTAATTCTGTCTGCAAATCGCCTCAAAAGTGCCTGGCGCCTGAGCAGTTACCCTGCCGGTCGCTATCCGCCCGCCCGCGCGGCCAACTGCCGGTCGATCATCAACAGCGCGGCCGGCGAATCGCCCACCATCTTGAGCTGGGCCATGATGGCGCTGGAGGTCTTCTCCTCCTCCACCTGCTCGTCGATGAACCATTGCAGCATGACCTGCGTGGGGTAGTCGTTCTCGCGCAGCGCCAGCGCGTACAGATCGTGGATCGATTGGGTCACCTTGCGCTCGTGGGCGTAGGCATCCTCGAAGACGGCCAGGGACGAGGCGTACTCGGCCGCCGGCTGGCTGATGGCCTGCAGCGCCACGTGGCCGCCGCGGTCGAGGATGAAGTCGAAGATCTTCAGCGCGTGCTCCTGCTCCTCGCCGGCCTGTTTGCGCATCCAACTGGCCGCGCCGGTCAGGTTCTCGGCCTCAAAGTAGGCTGACATGCTGAGATAGATGTAGGCGGAGTGGAACTCCTTCTGGATCTGGTCGTTGAGCGCCTGCTGAACTGTTGCATTTAACATAATTCTCGTACTCCTGTCGTACACTTAAGTTTGGAAAATCAGTCGGTGCGGGTATTATAGCCCAAGCGCCTGGAAACACAACTGCTGGCGACAAAGGCTGCAACGAAAGGAGTGAGGAATGCTTACAAGAGAGCCGCTGCGCCTGGTGGTTTTCGACATCGACGGCGTGCTGACCGACGGCGAGGCCCAGCCGTGGGATCTGGAGCTGATGGCTTTGCTGGCGGGGCTGAACCGGGCGGCGCGGCAGGATAGCCGCCGGCCGGCGATGACGCTGTGCAGCGGCCGGCCCGCGCCCTACGTGGACGCCATGCTACAGGCCATCGATGGCCACCTGCCCGGCATCTTCGAGAGCGGCGCGGGGCTGTACGATCCGGCCGGCTATCGCTTTCTGCCCCATCCGGCCCTCGACGCCAACAGTCTGATGCACCAGGTCAAGGAACAGTTGACAGCCGAGCTGGGGCGACCTGGCCTGGCCATGATCCAGCCGGGCAAGGAGTACTCGCTCAGCCTCTTTCCCACCGCGGCGACGCCGCTGGCCCGGCTGGAGCCACTGGCGCGGCAGGCGCTGGGCCCGCTGGTCGGGCAGGTCGAGCTGACCTACGCGGCCAGTTGCCTCAATGTCATGCCAGCCGGCATCGACAAGGCCAGTGGGCTGCAGTTTCTTTCGGCAGCCACCGGCATCCCGCTGGCCGCCATGCTGGCCGTGGGCGATTCGCCGGTGGACGCGCCCATGCTGGCTGTGGCTGGCTACAGCGCGGCCCCGGCCAACGCCCCTTTGGCCATCCAGCGCCTGGTCCAGTTTGTCGCCCCCTCGCCGGCCTCGCAAGGCGTGCGAGAAATTCTAGCGCATTTTAAGGTGCTCTGATGGCGGGGCACAACAATAAGGTGTTAAAAAAGATTCTCACAGGCTCACCGGTTGAAGCAGATCAGCTATTCGTTGCACGCACAGATTAGCCCACGTCAAGGGTGAGCATTGGGGTTGTCAACTACCAGCCCTTCAGCCGAAGCAGCCTGGTTCAAGCGATCATCGGCTGAAACGAAGATCAAAGGAGCCAGTTCGTTAGCCAAAAAAGTGTCCTGTCTCTTGGACGTAGCATTTGACCAAAGCGCTTGTGTCCAGATAATAGGTGGTCATGCGCGGTCTTCTCGCTCTGCAATAATGATCTCGGACAGTGGTTGGCCCTGGGCTAGCGTTTCTGCCAAACGCGCCCGCTCTGTCGCTGGGGGTATCAGAGGGTGTTTCCCAATCTGGCTCGTATAACAAACCTGCGTGGCGCAAGGCCTGCTGAACCTTGGCCCGTGATTCTGTCGCGTCGCGTTTCGGTCGCACCATGAGGGCTTGCCTTTTGCGCACAACTTCCAGATCGTTGATATTCCAGTCTCCCAGCGCAGCGTGAGGGATCAGTAGTCCTTGGGGCGTAACTTGAGCAGTGATTACTGTGGTCATATCTATCACCTCTTTAGCACATTAATTATGTCTGTCGTCAGTTCTCCGGGTTTCGCTGTTCGCGCTCTTGTGTAACGATATCAGCCAGATCAGCCAGGGGTTCAGTTCTCACCACCAGCACGCCCTCTTTGTCGACCAGAGTCGCTGTCGTTTGTGATTGCGCTGGAGCGGCGACCGATGACGTTTCCGCGCCCTTGCCTTCCACAAAGCGCATCAGTTCAGCCCGGCTCACGCGCCATTCCTTCCCGATCTTCACCCCACGCAAAGCGCCGCGATCGAGCATGTTGGTGAGTGTGCGACGGTTGATCTGGAGCACTATGGCCGCCTGGTTCGATGTCAGCACCAACGGCAGATCAGACCACTGTGATGTACTCATGCTATCTCCTTCAAGGAACCAGAAATGTAACTGCTCAGCCAGTCGTACAGAAACCGGGTTTTTCTCGTGCGGGCATGGTTTTCGTCTGCGCAAC
>JACSRL010000656.1 GCA_014879765.1 Anaerolinea sp.
TCGGTGCCCGGCACTTTAGCGACGATTCGCCCATGATGACAGACTCGGCGCAAGTGCCGGGCACCTCGATAACTTTATTTACGGTGTACTCAATCGCATCACGCATCACGCATCACGCATTACGTGTTACGTGTTACGTGTTACGTGTTACGTGTTACGTCAACTCAACGCGTCCACCATTGCCGCCACGCCGCCGCGCTGGCCGTTGCGCTGGCCGTTCTGCCGCTGCGCCAGCGGCGAGGTGGCGCCGGCCTTGCGGTACTCGCTGTGGACGGCCTGCTCCAGGTGCGCCTCGGTGACGACGCCGAAGGGGGTGTCCAGCGCCAGCAGCGTGGCCAGTTGCGCCGCGTTGCGGATCTGCCCGCCGGTCATGGCGCAGCGCGCGGCGATCCGCTCCAGCGCGGCCGCGTCCACCGCGTGGGCCGGCGGCAGGTGCAACTGCCAGATGTGCCACCGTTCCCCGGCCTGCGGCGCGGTGAAGTTGACGGCCACGTCCATGCGCCGCTGAAAGGCGCTGTCGATGTTCTCGGCCGCGTTGGTGGTGATCAACACGATCCCCTGGTAGCTTTCCAGCCGCTGCAAGAGGTAGTTGGTCTCCAGGTTGGCGTAGCGGTCGTTGGCCGAACGCACCTCCGTGCGTGTGCCCAGCAGCGCGTCCCCCTCGTCCAGCAGCAGCACCACGTCCAGGTCTTCGGCCGTGGCAAGGACGCGGTGCAGGTTCTTCTCCGTCTCGCCGATGTACTTGTTGACCACCGCGGCCAGGTCGACCCGGTAGAGGTCCATGCCCAGCTCGGCGGCCAGGATGCGCGCAGCCAGCGTCTTGCCGGTGCCGCTGGGGCCGGTGAACAGCGCCCGCACGCCGCGGTTGCTGCCGGCGCCGAAGGCCGGGCCGAGCCGCTCCGGCAGGCGCTCGCGGTGCCGGCAGCGCAGCTCCAGCTCGGCCAGCCGCTCAGCCACGCCGTCGCTGACCACCAGCGCCGGCCAGGAGAGGCCGTCGCCCGTCAGATGGGTGGCCAGGGTGTCCAGCAACTGGCGGTTGAGCGCGCGACAGGCCTCCTGCACGTCGGCCAGGGTGACAACGGCGCGGCCATCCAGCGCGGCATATGCGCGCGCGGCCGCCGCGGCGCGGCGGATGTGGCCGTCGGGCAGGCCAAAGCGCTCGGCGATCAGCGGCAGGTCGGGCGAGTCCTCGCCCAGCGCGTCGCGCCAGCACTGCAGCCGCTGCGCGGCCTTGAGCAGCGGCATGCGCAGCGTCAGCGCCGACTCGGCGCGCTTGCCGCTCAGCCCGCCCTCCGCGCCCAGAATGACGCCCAGCGCGCCGCGGTAGACGCCCAGCTCCGGCAGCGCGGCCGTCTCGCCCGGCGTCAGGTCGAAGGAGACCACCGGCAGCGCGTCGATCATGGCGCACACCGGCCCCAGGGAGCGCGGCGTCCGCTCCGCCAGCCCGGCCCCCTCCACTACCAGCATGGCCTTGCCCAGCGCCCGCGCGACCGCGCCCATCGCCCGCACCCGGTCGGCGCCGGCCGTGCCGCGGAGGATCAGCGTGTCGGCCTTGCCGCTTTGCAGCACGGCCGGCGCCTGGCGCAGCCGCGCCAGGAAATCCGCCGAGGCCACCAACTGCCCGACAGCGGGCAACTGCTCGCCGCTCTGATAGACCCAACCCGAACGCTGGCCCGGCGGATCGCCGCGCACCGCGTCCCAGACCTCGGCCGGCACGCGCAGCGCCCACTCGACGCGCGCCGCCTCCGGGTTGATCACCTCCACCAGCCCGGCCGCGACCAGCCTGGCGCAGAGGGCCTGCACGTCCAGCCCGTCATCCGACCCGCCGCGAATCACCCGGCCCACCAGCTCGACCACCGGCCGGCGGCCGGGCAATGGCTCTTGCAGGCGCGCAAACACCGTGCCGAAGCGCGAGTCTTCCTCGACCAGGCCGATCAGCACCAGCGCCAGCCGCTGGTCCAGGCCATCCCAGGCTGCGGCCGGCGGCGCGTCCTGCGCCGGCATCGCCAGACGGAGCAACGGCAGCTCGTCCTGGCCTGCCTCCCACTGCGCCAACTGTGCGTTCCACCAGCGCCAGCCCGCCTCCCAGGTGACATCGGCCGGCATGTAGCGCACCATCTCGTCGAAGTAGCCGGCCAGGAAGGGGAAATCCTCTTGCAGCGCCGGCTTGCCGTCGGCCGCGCTGTCCAGCAGGTGAACGGTGTACAGCAGCCGGTAGACCGCGCCGTACATCAGCAGCAGGAAATGGCTGCGCGCGGTGTGGGGGAGATGGTCGAAGGTGGTGGTAGTCATGGGTAACTCGTTTCCAGGGATTGGAAATCCCAGGCTGGCCCAGGGATTGGAAATCCCAGGCTGACAACACGAAGCGCCCTCAGGCGCTGGGGAGCCTTCCCCAGCCGCTGAGGCGGCTTCGTGCTCTCAGACGGTGAATTCCATTCACCGTCTCACGCCGCAACCCAGGGATTGGAAATCCCAGGCTGACAG
>JACSRL010000277.1 GCA_014879765.1 Anaerolinea sp.
TCTCGGTGGGCGTCGCGCTGGGACTGGGAGAGGGCAACACCACCGCCGTCTCGGTGGGCGTGGCGGTCTCGGTCGGTGTGAGGGTGGGCGTGGCGGTGGCGTCATGCTGCACCGTCACCCGCACCGGCGTCGACTCCAGGCGCCGGCCCTGCCGATCCACCGCCACCACGCGCAGCACGTGCGGCCCCTCCTGGCTCAGCGCAGCGGTATCCCACTGGGCCAGCTCGCCGTTGCTCACCGGCTGGCCGATGGGGCCAGCCACCACGCCCCAGGCGCCCGGCTCGAAACTCTCGCCATATTCCACCAGATAATAGTCGAAGTCAGCCATGGAGGCGCTGCCCCGGATCGGGATCACACCGGCCACCATCTGGCCATCCAGCGGCCAGGTGAGCGCCACCTCGCCGCTGACCGGCGGAAGCTGCACAGCCGCGCCGGTCGGCAACTGGTCGGCCGCGAAGATCTCCACCCGACGCCGGTCGGCCGGGCAGGCATCGTCGGCCTGGCCGCCGGTCAGGGTGCAGATTTCGACCTGCACGATCCCGGCCGGCCGGGCAAAGTCATGCGGCGCCACCTGGGCCAGCGCGCTGCGCATGAAGCGGTTCCAGATCGGCCCGGCGCCGGCGATGCCGGAGAGGTTGCCATCCATGGGCGCGCCGTCGGCGTTGCCCACCCAGACGCCGGTGACCAGCTCCGGGGTGTAGCCGATGGTCCAGATATCGCGCACGTCGTTGGTGGTGCCGGTCTTGACCGCGGCCGGCCGGCCGATTTGCAGCCAGGAGTTGGCGCCGAAGGCCGGCGTGCGCGCCTCGTTGTCCTTGAGGATATCGGTCAGCAGGTAGCTGTGCTCCGGCGTGGCGACGCGATTCTGCGCCGGCTGGCGCTGCCCGGCCCGGCTGGCCAGCGCCGCATTGCGGCAGGCCTCCGGCAGATCGGGCACATCCACCCGCTCCAGCGCCGCGCCATCGGCATCCAGCACGCAGAGAATCGGCGTGGGCGATGTGTAGACCCCGCCGTTGGCCAGCGCGCCGTAGGCGTTGGTCAGCTCCAGCAGCGTCACCTCGCCGCCGCCCAAGGTCAGGGAGAGGCCATAGGGGGGATGGTCGGGCCGCGTCAGGGTGGCCATGCCGAAGCGTTGGGCCACATTCAGCAGCGCGGGCACGCCCACATGCTGCAAGGCCTTGACCGCGGGGATGTTGTAGGAGTTGGCCAGCGCCGAACGCACGCTGACCGGGCCATGCTCGCGGCCGTCGTAGTTGACCGGCACGTAGGGGGGCCGGCCGGGGCCGTCGTCGAACTCGGTGCGCACATCGTCGATCAGCGTGGCGGCCGTCCACCAGTCGCTGGGTCGCTCGAAGGTGGCCAGATAGGTGAAGGGCTTGATGGTGGAGCCAGGCTGGCGGGGGGAGGTGGCCACGTTGACCTGGCCGCTGATCTCCACGTTGTTGAAGTCGGCCGAGCCGACCATGGCCAGAATCTCGCCGGTGCGGGGATCCTGCGCCACCAGCGCGCCGTTGCTGACGTTGCGCCCTTGCAGCTCGGCCACGCCGGCCTGCACCTGCCGCTCCGCCTCGGCCTGCAAGGCCGGGTCCAGCGAGGTGTACACCTGCAGGCCGCCGCGGTAGAGCAGCTCCGGCCCGTAGAGCCGTTCGATCTCGCTGCGCACGGTCATCACGAAGTGGGGCGCCTTGTCCAGCCGGGTGCTCTCCAGGCCGCCGCCGTAGTAGACCAACGGCTCCTGCCAGGCCGCGTCCGCCTGCTCGGCCGTGATCACGCCGTGTTCGACCATCAGGCGCAACACGTCGGCCTGGCGGGCCTTGGCGGCATCGGGATTTTGCAGCGGATCGTAGGCGGCCGGCGCCTGCGGCAGGCCGGCCAGCAGCGCGGCCTGGGCCAGGCTCAGCTCGCGGGCAGGCTTGTTGAAGTAGAGCCGGGCGGCCGCCTCGATGCCGTAGGCCATGTTGCCGTAGTAGATTTCGTTGAGATAGATCTCCAGAATCTCGTCCTTGGAGTAGCGCCGCGTGATTTCAGCCGCCAGAATCGCCTCCTTGACCTTGCGGGTCAGGGTGCGCTCCGGCGACAGAAAGACCAGCTTGGCCAACTGCTGGCTGATGGTGCTGGTGCCCACCACCGGCCCCTGGGTCTGCACGGCGCGGAAGATGGCGCGGCCCAAGGCCACCGGATCGACCCCGCGATGCTCGTAGAAGTTGGAATCTTCCGTGGCAATCACCGCATCGACCAGATAGGGGGAGATCTCAGCCAGCGGCACGCGGCGGCGCAGGCCGGCCGTGGGATCGTCCGGCGCCAGCGGCGCCTGCAGCAGGCTGCCATCGCGCGCGTAGATGCGCGTGTTCTGGCCGTGGGTGGTCAGCGTCACCAGTTGATCGGCCGGCGGCAGCGTGCGAGCCACAGCCACATAGCCGCCCAGGAAGAGGCCCAGCCCCAGCAGCACGGCGATCAGAAAGAGCAGGACGCCCAGCAGGATGCCGTTGAGGGCCTGGGCGCTGGCTGAGGCCCTGGCGGAGACGGGCTGTCGCGGCGGCATGGGCGGCGGCGCGCTGCCGCTATAGGCTGGCGGCCGGCTGACCGGCGGCGGCATGCTGCCCACCGGCCGCGCCGGACGGCCTGGCGGCGGAAGGTTGGGATTGGCGTTGGATGGATGAAATGATTGGTTCATGACGGAGATTAGACGAGCGGCAAAGCGGAAAAGTTCAGCGTGAGTTCTTGGATAGCTTACAGCAACACGAGGCTGATCATGACCGCCAGCGCTGACCGCACGGCGCGCCTCTGGCTTGTCTCCGTCGATGATCTGTTGGCGTAGGCGGCGCGTCTGATCCAGCGCGCCCCGCCCCCGCTTGACGCCGGAGGAACGCCGGCGCTTCCTGCACAAGCAGGCGCGCCCGGCGCTTTTCGTTCCCTGCGCCTCTGTGGTGCGGTCAGTGGAGTAACCCCTCTTACGCGCGCGGCCACAACCAGCGCCGCGTATCCCGTGGCAGCAGCCAGCCCACGATGGGCAGACCCACCAGGCCACTTCGCATGAGATATACTGACGACGCCACCACAGTGTTTACTGCGGCGCTGCCTGATCAAGCAGCCGGTCTGCCAACGCCAGGATGAACTGCTGAAGTTCGTTGAGGGTGAGCGGGGGTGTAGTCGCAGGCAACCGCCGAAAGTTGCGCACCTGGCGGAGTGATCCAGCCAGGTAGAATGGATGCAGCCCAAGATCTTTGGTCTGTGCTTTCGTCAACAGGTCGTCGAAGTCATATCCGGCGCGGAGGATGAAGTACAAATCCACGAAATCTTTCGGCTCCGTCCGCCCCAGAATAGCCGTGAGTTTGTTGGCGCCGATGTTATCGATGCTGTCCACGATAACCTGGCCGACTTTGAGATGTTCGCCGTACTGCGGACCAAAATCGCGTACTCGGAGCGAGGCTGGTTAGCCATGATTCGCCCACCTGCTCAGCGCATAGGCCCATAGCTCGCGATCCTGGGGCCGGCGGAAACTCAGATTCTCGAAGTTGCTGCGGATGTCGGCCACCGTCAGGTAGCGCCAGATATCGTCCCAGCGGGCGTGCTCCAGAATGCGGCTGATAACCCAGGCCTTGTCAAACGGCTCGCCCGCGCGCAGAATGGCGCGGATTTCGTCGCCCGTGATATCGTAGTCCCAAAAAAAGTAAGGGCGCTGATCAACGCCGGTAGTGGCACTCATAGGCCGCCTCGATGGGCATTTTACGCGCTTCCCATGAAAATGACAAGTCGCGCGATTCAATTGGGTTTGCTGCCTGCGAAGGCTACTGCACTTGTTTTTACGTGGCAAGTCAAGTATAATCCAAATTGATCTGCGCGCCACAAAATGCTGGCGCCAAGTGGCCGAAAAGGAGGACTTCATGCTCGGTACACTGATTTTCGTCGTTATCGTCATCTTCGCCGTGATCACTCTGGTGTCCATGGCGATCAAAATCCTCAAGGAATACGAACGGGGCGTGCTCTTTCGCCTGGGCCGGCTGGTTGGCGCGCGCGGGCCAGGCCTGATCTTCATCATCCCCTTCATCGACCGGCTGGTCACGGTGGATCTGCGGGTGGTCACGCTGGATGTGCCGTCGCAGGAGGCCATCACCCGCGACAATGTCACCGTCAAGGTCAACGCGGTGGTCTATTTCCGGGTGATGGACCCGGCCGCGGCCATCGTCAACGTGGAAGACTACAAGCGCGCCACCTGGAACATCGCGCAGACCACGCTGCGCAACGTGCTGGGCCAGAGCGACCTGGACGAGCTGCTGGCGCACCGCGAGCGCATCAACCAGAAGTTGCAGCAGATCATCGACGAGGCCACCGAGCCGTGGGGCATCAAGGTGGGCATCGTCGAGGTCAAGGATGTGGAGCTGCCCGATGGCATGAAACGCTCCATGGCCCGCCAGGCTGAGGCCGAGCGTGAGAAGCGCGCCAAGATCATCCACGCCTCCGGCGAGTTCGAGGCCGCGCAACAGTTGCAGGAGGCGGCGCACACCCTGGCGAAGGAGCCGGTGGGCATCCAACTGCGCTACTTGCAGACGCTGACCGAGATCGCGACGGAAAAGAACTCGACCATCATCTTCCCGCTGCCCATCGATTTCTTCAAGGCGCTGGGCGTGGTGTTTGGCAACGTCAACCCGCCCGATAACAGCCAGACCGGTTCATAGCCGGCCCCAAAACTCAAACCAGCGCAGCGGCTGCGTTGATAATCCGGGACTTCGGGACTCCCGACCATCAGAATCATGGAGGGCTTCGCCATGCGCAAGCTAGAATCTGCCGGCGACATAGATATCTTCGGCCTGTGCAGGCAGTTGCAACAGGCTGACTGGGACGCGTTCGCCAGCGACATGACGGGCGAAGTCGCGGCCCGCCGCCAGCCGGCCGCGGGCCGCGACCCCTGGACGCTGGTGATCGACCGCAGCGGGCGCTGGCGCTTTGCTGCCACCCACGCGCTGGCGGCGCCCGCGGGCCGCGAGGAGCTGCGGGGCGGCTATCCCCTGCGCGTGCAGCGGGAGACGCAGCAACTGCTCACCGTCATGGGCCGCCTGGCCGATCCAACCGATCTGTCCGGGCTGCTGGCGGAACTAGCCCAGTTGGCGTCGGAGGAAAGCGACGCCAGCACTCATCGTGCGGAGGAAACCGCGCCATGGGACGAGGAAAAACCACTGACGGCGCCGCTGAACACCCCCTGAGCACGCCTGGCGCGCCGCCCGCGCCGGCCAGCTCCGGCCGGCAGCCGGTGGTGACGGCTGTCCTCTTGACCTCGCTGGCCTGGCTGGTGGTGGCCGGGGGCGCGCTCTGGCTGCTGCGCCAGCCGCAGCCGGTGGCCTTCCAGCTTCAGCCCGCGCCGGCCACGGCCACACCCGCGCCCCCGCCGACCCCAGGGCCCATCCAGGTCGAGGTCGCTGGCGCGGTGCTGGCGCCGGGGGTCTACGAGCTGCCGGCCGGCGCACGCGCCGGCGACGCCATCGCCGCGGCCGGCGGCCTGGCCCCCAACGCCGACGCCGCCGCGCTCAACCTGGCTCAACCGCTGCAAGATGGGGAAAAACTGGTGGCGCCCACCCCGGCGCCGGCCCGGCCGGCGACCGCGGCCAGCGTCGCCGGCCGCGCGTCTGATCTGGGGGCGACACGCAGCGGCGGCCTGGACCTGGCCGGGGCGACTCTGATCGACATCAACCAGGCCACCGTGGAAGAACTGGATACCCTGCCCGCCATCGGCCCGGTGACGGCCCAGGCCATCGTGGACTACCGCGCCGCCAACGGCCCCTTCCGCGCCATCGAAGATCTGGTCAACGTCAAGGGGATCGGCCCCGCCACCCTGGAAAAACTCCGCGCCCTGATTACGGTTGGGGAATGACGCTGCCGCGGCGGCGCGACGGTGAGACGCACAGGGTCACCGTCGCGCCGCCGCGGCGGGGGATCAGTCCGCGATGACGTAGCGGTCAGCAGTGGCAAAGAAACGCGGTGGGGCGAGCTTATCCGTGGTCACATAGCCAGCCGGAGCCTGGTACAGGTCGATCAGACGGTTGACCACCGTGGCGCAGGTGTGTTCAGGCGTGGCGGGTTCGGCGTTGACCACGTTGCAGTCAGGAACGCCAAAGATCCTCCAGTTGTTGAAATCCTTATCTTCCGGCCCATACACACTGCCGATAGCATCGAAGACAATCTCAACCCCTTCTGCGGTCTTGGTCGTCGCGCGGCCGATCATGCCCGTGGCATCGCCGGCCTTGATGGTGCGGCCCAGCGTGGCCGAGTACAGATCCACCGGCGCAAAGGTCGGGATGCACTCCTGGATCTGATCGATGATGGTCAGACCCAACCTGGAAGCCAGCCAGCCATTGACGGTCCACGAATAGCCCGGCTCGATCGTCCCCTGGTCCATGCCCACCAGAAATTCCTGATAGGTCTTGCGAGAGGGTGCGGCGATTTTCTCCTCGAACTCAGCGGCGGTGAAGCCAGCGCCGTGGATGAGCGCCAACGCGATGCCGTAGTGATCCACGTTGTAGCGCGATTCGCCGTGGATCTTGCTGATTTGCTGGCAGGCGCCGGCCAGCGTGACGATCTCATGGCCCCAGAACACATCCTGATAGCCGCCGCCTGTGATTGTTGCCCCGTTCGCCTTGGCCAGTGCATCGATCTCGCGCGCCATGGTGACGGCGCTCATCCAGGGGTAGTGCGCTTCTTCGCAAGTGGTATAGGTGTTGATGCCGCGCGCCGCACATTCCTTGAGGATGCCACCCACCTGGTTGACCAGCGAGGTGGTGGTGACGATCGCGAACTTGTTGGACTTCCCCTGCGCGTTGGGGCTTTCATGGCCATAGGCGGTATCCAGCGTAGCAGCCAGGTCGCCGCTGACTATGACCCCAAGCTGACGGCCCAAATCGAGGACATCGCCCAGGTCCCGGCCGATGATTCCAGGTCGGTTATCGACCGCACCCACGATCTGTGCGCCCTTGTCGAGCGCGTAGGCAACAATCATCTTCGCCATGTTGCCGCAACCGATTTGAACGACTTTGATCTTCTTCACAGCCTATACTCCTGATAGTTGTATTTGCCAGCGTATCCTGAAGCCGGCGCAATAGTTAAGGCCGGGCGCAAGGTGATCGCGTCCGGCCCCATAGGTATGATAGGAGTATAGCATATCGTGCAATAATGCACAAACTTTACGTGTCACCAACCTGTGTGGTTGATTTGGTCCAACACATTTTGCCGCGCGCGCCACGCGCGTCACATCCTCGGCCTGTGCCCCTGCTCCGCCCGCCGCCAGGCCAGCGCAGCGCCGAAATGCGCGCCCAATAGAATCACGACGATGGTCAGATAGAACCAAAACAACAGGACAATGATCGCGGTCAGAGGGCCGTAGAGCAGCTCATAGTGCGCCAGACCACTGCCCAGATACCAGGTGAAGCCCAGGTTCAGAATCTGACTGCTGGCCGCGGCGAACAAAGCACCCCACAACGCGTTGCGCCACGGCACATGGACGCGCGGCACCCACTTGTACAGCCCAAAGAACACGACCGCGGAGACGATCCAGGGGATCGAACGCGCAGACCATTCCTCGACCAACTGCCCGCTGAAGCCCAGCCAGCGCACCAACACCACCGGCAGCATGGAGAGCACCCCCAACGCGGCCGATGCCAGCAGCAGCAGCAACAACCCAACGTAGACGATCACCACCATCAACAGGCCGACCAGGCGCGCTGTGACCGGGCTGGCCCGGCCGTCGGACGACCAGGCCAGATCGATGTTGAAGGTGAGATTGGTAAACACACCGGACGCGGCCCACAGCAGGGCCACCAGGCTGATCACCGTGACCTCGCCGCGCGCGGCAAAGACGCTGTGCAAGGTGTCCAGCACCAGCGCTTCGATCCCCGATGCATCGGGCAGGATGCGGTCGATCAGCAGGCTGACAAATGCCCGCACTTCCGCCGGCTCGATGAACCAGCTCATCACTGTGATCAGCAGCACTGCCAGGGGGAAGAGGGAGAAAAGGCTGTAGTAGGCAAGGGCGGCCGCGGCTTGCGGACCGCGCGCCTGGCTGAACCGGTCCAGTGTGCGGCGCAGCACACCCAGCCAGCCGCGACTGGCCGCGTCGGCCCGGGCAAAGGCGGCCTCCAGTCGCTGAGAGATGCCAGTGGTTTTCTTGTCGGTGGTCATATGATTGGGACGCAGATCAACGCCGATGAACGCAGATCAGAGTGGCGGAGTTGATTGGGACGCAGATCAGAGGATTAGGGTTGCGGCTTCCTTCTGATCTGCGTTCATCTGCGTTCATCCGCGTCCTGCTGCCGGAAGTGAGCCTCAGAACACGAAGACGGCCAGGAGGTCGTTGACGTTGGTCTGCGTGGGGCCGGTGCGCAGCAGGTCGCCGCTGGCCAGCAGGAAGGGGTAGGCGTCGTTGTTGGCCAGGTGCGCGGCCGCGTCCAGGCCGGCAGCCAGGCCGCGGGTCACGGTTCCCGCGTCGGCCAGCCCGCCGGCCGAGTCGGTGGGGCCGTCGCTGCCGTCGGTGGCCAGCGCGGCGATGACGATGCGCTGGCCTTCGGGCACGCGGGCCAGCGCCAGCGCGGCGGCCAGCGCCAGCTCCTGGTTGCGGCCGCCCCGCCCCTGCCCGGCCAGGGTGACGGTGGTCTCGCCGCCCAGCAGCAGGCAGGCCGGCGCGGCCAGAGGACGGCCATGCGCCGCCGCCTCACGGCCCAGCGCCACGGCCACCCTGGCCACCTCTCGCGCCTCTCCTTCGACAAAAGTGCTCAGCAGCGCGGCATTGAAGCCCAACGCTTCGGCCTGGGCCGCGGCCGCCTGGGCCGCGCGGCCGTTGTCAGCCACCACCACAGTCTGGCAGCGGTCGAAGAGGGGATCGCCCACCGTGGGGGTGTCGGGCAGCAGCCCGGCCAGGCCGGCGCGCAGACGCTGTATGACGGCCGCGGGCAGCGCCGGCTCCAGGCCATAGCGCCGCACGATCTGCCACGCCTCCGCCCAGGTGGAGCGGTCAGGCACGGTGGGGCCAGAGGCGATCACATCCAGCGGGCTGCCCACCACGTCAGAGAGCACCAGGCTGGCCAGCGCGGCCGGGCTGGCCAGCCGCGCCAGTTGTCCACCCTTGAGCTGTTCCAGATGCTTGCGCAGCGCGTTGATCTCGTTGATGCTGGCGCCGCAGCGCAGCAGCGCCGCGGTGGCCGCTTGCAGGTCGGCCAGGGTCAGCCCCGCGCCGGGCAGCGTCAACAGCGCCGAGCCGCCGCCAGAGATCAGGCAGAGCACCAGATCGCGGGCCGTGGCGCCCTCAGCCAGCGCGGCGATGCGTTGGGCGGCCTGCACCCCGGCCGCGTCGGGCACCGGATGGCCAGCCTCCAGCACGGCGATGGACGCGGGCAGCGCGTCGGCGCCGGCCGCGTGGCCATGCTTGGTGAGCAACAGGCCGGCCGTCAGCCGGTCGCCCAGCACCTCGGCCGCGGCCAGCCCCATGGCCACGGCCGCCTTGCCGAAGCCCAGCAACAGGACGCGCTGGAACTGATCCAGGTCATAGACCGCCTCGCCCACGGCCAGCCGGTCGCCGGTGCGCCGCAGGGCAGCGCGCACAGCCGGGCCAGGGTCCACCGCGTGCAGCGCGGCCTCCAGCACTGGGAGGATGCGCCGGCGGCGTTCGGGGTCAGCCAGCAAGATGGCAGGGTCGAAGTGGATTGTGCTCATGGATCGCTGTTTGGCAGAAAGACTTCGGAAGTGGCCGGATTTCGTGCTCAATCGACCTGGTTGCGCCGATGACTCGCTCCTGATGGGCGCTCGGCCACTTCTGAAGTCGGGGATTTGGCTTGCCAGCGCGCGTAGAAGGCATTGCGCAGCAGACGGCCGGCGCTGCGTTCGAGGGTGGCCAGCTCGCCGCTGGTCACCTGGCCGGCCCGGCCGCGGGTCATGCCGGTCAACGCGGCGGCCAGCGTAGCCGGCGTGACGCCCTGGGTGTAGACCGTGGCGACGATGAAGCTGGCCTCGTCAGCCAGCAGCGCGCGGCAGGCGTCGCACAGCGCGCCGAACAGCCGATCGAAGCTCCAGACCTCGCCGCCGGGCCCGCGGCCAAAGGCAGGCGGGTCGAGTACGATGCCGTGGTAGCGCACGCCGCGGCGCGCCTCCCGGCGCAGATAGCTCAGCGCGTCCTCCACGATCCAGCGGATGGGCCGCTGGTGCAGCCCGGAAAGGGCCTGGTTGTCACGCGCCCACAGCACCGCCTTCTTGGCGGCGTCCACGTGGGTGACATGCGCGCCGGCCTGGGCTGCGCTCAGCGTGGCCAGACCGGTGTAGCCAAAGAGATTGAGCACCCGCAGGGGCTGGCTGGCGTGACGTATCTGGGCCGCGATCCAGTCCCAGTGTACCGCGTTTTCCGGGAACAGGCCGACCTGACGTGACTGGCTGGCCTGCACCCAGAAGCGCAGCGCGCCATAGCCCATTTCCCAGCGCGGCGGCAGCGGTTGACGCGGCAGCCAGCGGCCACCGTTCTGGCTGGAGGCCTCGAAGACCGCGTGGGCCGCGTCCCAGTCGGCACGCGGCAGGGCCGGCTGCCAGCTCGCCTGCGCTTCCGGCCGGATCAATGTCACCGGTCCAAACCGTTCCAGCTTGCGGCCCTGGCCGCTATCCAGCAGCGCGTAGTCCTGCCAATCGGCGGTAAGAGTAGACATGCCTGTCATCCTGAGGCCCGGCGAAGGATCCCGTCAGCAGCTCGCCTGTCATCCTGAGGCCCGGCGAAGGATCCCCGCCGGTCAGCCTCGGACTGTCGCCTCAATTGTAGCACGGCGTCGGCCTGGACACAAAGGACAGGTCATGGCTTCGCTGGACATTTCCGCCCAGCGGTGCTAAAATCGGCCCTGGCGACAGTCACGGCGCGGACTCGCGAAGTCACGCGCCCAAGGAGAAGCCGTCGTGCATCGAACACAACGCAAGCACGCCCATGCTCCTCATCGTTGGATACGCTCCCTCCTGACACTGGCCCTGCTGGTGTTGTTTGTCGCGCCCGCTTTGGCCGCGCCCACCGCCCCGGCCGACCTGCCCTGCGCCGAAGTGACCTGGGATGCGGCCAGCGGCTGGCCGGCCACGCTGCGCGATTGCCGCTTCGACGCCGGCCCGGCCGCGCGTGCTGACGAAACCGCCCGCGCCTTTTTGCAGGCCAACCATGCCGCACTGGGCCTGGATCAGGCGCTGAGCACGCTGCGCCTGGCCTCGACCCGCTATGGACTGGCCAGCAGCCACGTGGTTTTCCAGCAGACCGCGGCCGGCCGGCCGGTCTACGGCGCCTGGCTGGCGGTGCATTTGGATGACGCCGGCCAGGTGCAGGTGGTACACAACCGCACCCGGCCTGACCTGCGAGTGCCGGCGGAGGCCCCGACCCTTTCGGCCGTCGATGCCGTGCAGCAGGCGCGCGCCGCCATCCAGTTCGGCGCGCCGCGTGCCAACAGCCCCGCGCCGGAGCTGGTGGTGCTGCCCATGAGCGACGGCGTGGGCCGCCTGGCCTGGCGGGTGCGGATTGCAGCCGCCCAGCCGCAGGGGGATTGGGAGGTGCTGCTGGATGCCGCCGACGGCCAGGTGATCAAGCGCTACAATCGGCTGGCGCTGGCCAGCGGGCAGATCCTCGACCCGACCCCGCCCCAGCCGGGGCGCGCGGGAACATTGCCGCTGCGCACCCTGCCGTTGCTGGGGCTGGATGACAGCGGCTGGCTGCGCGGGGAGTATGCCGATGTGACCCAGCCGGTGGGCTACCGGCCGGCCAGCGCCTTTGCCCCCAGCGGCGATTTCCTCTACGCGCCGGACGATGGTCGCTTCAAGGAAGTCATGGTCTATTACCACATCGACGCCGCGCAGCGCGCCATCCAGGCCCTGGGCTACAGCGGCAGCAACACCCCGCCCAACGGCATCCGCGACCGGGTGACCCATGCCAGCCCGCATTGGTTCAGCCAGGACCAGTCCTTTTACAGCGTCAGCGACGATGCGCTGCACTTCGGCGACGGCGGCTGGCCTGATGCGCTGGACCCCGATATCATCGTCCACGAGTATGGCCATGCACTGCTGTACGACCTGGCGCCGCATTGGGGCGGCGGCGACATGGAGGCCATCGGCGAGGGCTTCGGCGACTACCTGGCGGCCAGCCTCTTCGCCGCGACCAGCGCGGACCCGGCCTGCATCGGCGAGTGGGACAGCAATCGCCAGACCTCAAACCCGGAGGAACTCAGAGGGGCACAGAGCAGCTTGGGGTGCTTGCGCCGGGTTGACAGCGACCGCCAATATCCGGCTGGGCTGACTGGCGACGTTCATGCTGACGGTGCGATCTGGAGCGGGGTGCTGTGGGAGCTGCGCGCGGCCATCGGGCAGGAGGCGGCCGACAAGCTGGCGCTGGAGGGCAGCTTCTATCTGCCGCCGGCTGCGACGCTGGTCGAAGCTGGCCAGGCGCTGCTGGACGCAGACGCCGCCCTGAACGCCGGCCAGCAGCGCGCGGCCATCGAGCGTGTCCTGCAAAGCCGCGGCCTGGCCCTTTTACCCGCGCCCGCGGCGGTGATCGCGCCGGCCAGCGGCGCGTTCCTGACGCCCGACGGGCTGACGCCGGTGGTCTGGCAGCCCCAGACCGATCTGCCGGTCAGCTATGAGCTGGAGTGGAGTCTCGACGCGGACGCGGTCGGCGTGTGGACAACCGATTTCAGCGAGGGCCTGTCGAAGCAGTTCGCCACGGCCGGCGGCGCGCCCTGGCAGGCAGCCAACAGCGCCGCTCGTTCCGGCTCCATCGAGCACGGCCAGCAGAGCAGCCTGGTTCTGCCGGTGGAAACGGTGGCCGAAGGGCCGCTCAGCTTCCGCTACCAGGTCAACTCGGAGCCGGGCTATGACCTGTTTGAGTTTCTGGTGGACGGCCAGCCCTGGCTGCACGCCAGCGGCCAGACCGGCTGGCGCAGCTTCAGCGCGACCCTGCCGGCGGGCCAGCATCAGTTGACCTGGCGTTTCAGCAAGGACAGCACGGTGAGCAGCGGGCAGGACGCGGTCTGGATCGACGATCTGCGCGTGGAAGCGGCCCGCCTGGCCGTGTGGCGGCCGGGCGAGCTGAGCCTTAACGGGTCGGCGTCCCACAGCGGCATGTGGCGCGTGCCCGGCCGCGCGGCCACCGACGTCAACCTGCGGGTGCGGGCCCGGCTGGGCGAGGTCAGCAGCGCCTGGGCGGAGAGCCAGCCCTTTATCATCGACCAGCCCACGGCCGTCAGTCTGGCCAGCTTTGAGGCGGGAGTGGCGCGGACGCTGGGCAATTGGCCGACGCTGTTGGCCGGCGCCCTGGTCGCGGCGCTGGCAGCCGGCGGCGCGGCGGCCGGCTGGCGGCGCCGCACGCGGCCTCGCTGAGCCGCGCGACTCTGCACCTGAATGCAAAACGCCAACCTTGAAGGTTGGCGTTTTGCATTCAGGTCATGCGTTGGCCGTTCGCATCGGGGGATGCGAACTCCGCAAATCTCGTGGCTGGCCGTTCGCATCAGGGGATGCGAACTCCGCAAATCTCGTGGCTGGCCGTTCGCATCGGGGGATGCGAACTCCGCAAATCTCGTGGCTGGCCGTTCGCATCGGGGGATGCGAACTCCGCCTGCTTAGAGAATAACCGTTCGGGCCGGTCTTTGCGCAGCACCCGGGATGGGGCCGACCGAGCCCGCTGGTTTCATCCACCGGGATGCCGCCGGGCATGGCCTCGCGGGGCAATTGGTTTGTTTGCTGCAACTATTCAGGCGCCGGGCACTTGCGCTTGACTTCGTAGCGTGAATTGGCTTCACGTGTCGCATTGCAAGCGTAG
>JACSRL010000269.1 GCA_014879765.1 Anaerolinea sp.
CACTCTCTCCGTCGTCGGCAGCGTCAGATGTGTATAAGAGACAGTCCATGCGCCGGCCCACCTCGGCCATGGCGTCGATCACCTCGTCGGCCGGGATGATGCTCTCCACGCCGGCCAGCGCCAGGTCCACGGCGATGAAGCACTGGGCCGCGCCGGCCGCGTTGCGCTTGACGCAGGGCGCCTCTACCAGCCCGGCCACCGGGTCGCACACCAGCCCCAGCATGTTCTTCATGGTGATGGCCACCGCCTGGGCCGACTGCTGCGGCGCGCCGCCCAGCAGCTCCACGGCCGCGCCGGCCGCCATGCAGGCCGCGCTGCCGGTCTCAGCCTGGCAGCCGCCGGCCGCGCCGGAGATGTGCGCCCGGCGCACGATGACCGCGCCGATGCCGCTGGCGGTGAAGAGCGCATCGACCAACTGCTCGTCGCTGAAGCCGCGCAGCTCTTGCAGCGTCAGCAACACGGCCGGCAAAATGCCGGCCGAGCCGGCCGTGGGAGTGGCCACGATGCAGCCCATGCCCGCGTTGACCTCGTTGACCGCCATGGCCCGCGCCACAGCGCGGCTGAGCACCGGCCCGGTCAGCGGCTCATGGCCGGCCTCCAGCCAGTTCCAGAAGCGGTAGGCGCTGCCGCCGCTGATGCCGCTGATCGACATAACGGGCTGGCTGATGCCCTGGCCCGCCGCATGCTGCATGATCTCCAGCCGCCTGGCCATGCGGCTGCGCAGATAGTCGCGCGATTTGCCGCCGTTGACCATCTCAGCCTGGAGGACGATCTCGTGCAGGGGCTGGCTTTTTTCGTCGGCCAGCGCGACCATTTGAGCGATGGAGTTAAACATGGGCAAGAATGAGAGGTTTCAGAAGCCGCCGCTCGCCGGCGGCTTCTGAAATCGGGGATCAGAGCGGCTCGAAGTGCGCCTGGAAGAAGCGCAGGTACCTGGGTTCGTAGACCATGCGCAGGCCGCGCGCCTGCTCGCGCGCGTCGTAGACGGCCTTGACCGCCTCGGCCGTGACGTCCATGTGGGCCTGGGTGTAGACCCGGCGCGGGATGGTCAGACGGGTCAGCTCCAGCTTGGGGTAGTAGTGGTCGCCGGTCTGGGCGTTGCGGCCCGCGCTGACGATGCCGCGCTCCATGCTGCGGATGCCGGAGTCCAGGTAGAGCTCGGCCGCCAGCGTTTGCGAGGGGAAGGCATCCTGCGGCAGGTGGGGGTAGAAGCGTTTGGCGTCCAGGAAGATGGCATGGCCGCCGATGGGCTGGACGATGGGCACCCCCCAGTCGGTGAGCAGCTCGCCCAGGTAGCGCACCTGGCCGACGCGCGAGCGCACGTGATCATCCTGCATCGACTCGACGATGCCGATGGCCATGGCCTCCATGTCGCGGCCGGCCATGCCGCCGTAGGTGTGCAGCCCCTCGAAGATCACCACCTGGTTGCGCAGCTCCTCGAACAGCTCCCACTCGTTGACCGCCAGCCAACCGCCGATGTTGACCAGGCTGTCCTTCTTGCCGCTGACCCAGCCGCCGTCGGTATAGCCGCAGAACTCGCGCACGATCTCGGCGATGGAGCGGTCGGCGTAGCCCTCCTCGCGCTCCTGGATGAAAAGCGCGTTCTCGGACATGCGGGTGGCGTCCAGGTAGAGCTTGATGCCGTGGCGATCGCAGAACTGGCGCACGGCCTTGAGGTTGGCCATGCTGACCGGCTGGCCGCCGGCCATGTTGACGGTGCCGGCCAGGCTGACGTAGGCCACCTGCGCCGCGCCGACGCGTTGCACCAGCGCCTCCAGCTTGTCCAGGTCCATGTTGCCCTTGAAGGGGTGTGGGTTGGCCGCATCGTGCGCCTCGTCGATGATCACGTCCACGAAGGTGGCGCCGGCCAGCTCCTGATGCAGGCGGGTGGTGGTGAAATACATGTTGCCGGCCACCCACTGGCCCGGCTTGATGGCCGCGCGCGAGAGCAGGTGTTCCGCGCCGCGACCCTGGTGGGTGGGCACCAGGTAGCGGTAGCCGTAATAGCCCTGCACCGCTTCTTCCAGGTGATAGTAGTTGCGGCTGCCGGCGTAGGCCTCGTCGCCCAGCATCATGCCGGCCCATTGGCGGTCGCTCATCGCGTTGGTGCCGCTGTCGGTCAGCAGGTCGATGTAGACGTCCGCCGAGTGCAGCAGGAAGGTGTTGTAGCCAGCCTCGGCCAGCGCCTTGACCCGCTGCTGGCGGGTGGTCATGCTCAGCGGCTCGACCATCTTGATCTTCCACGGCTCGGCCCACGAGCGGCGGCCGAACTGCTGGCCCATAGTTTGAGGGGTAGAGTTGGTCATCGGGGGTGTTCTCCTTGTGCTGTAGTCTGGCGCGTTATTCTACCATAACAATCATGCGGGGGGAAACCACCAGGGTTTTGTTCCCCGCTGGCTGGCGGATCCGACTTGAAAATAGCCGCTCGGGCCGGTCTTTGCGCAGCACCCCGGACGGGGCCGACCGAGCCCGCTACT
>JACSRL010000786.1 GCA_014879765.1 Anaerolinea sp.
CACTTTAGCGACGATTCGCCCATGATGACAGACTCGGCGCAAGTGCCGGGCACCTCAACAACTTTATTTGCGGTGTACTTAGCCCGATTCTCCCAAGCTGACGGATTGCCGTGAGCGAGGCAGGCGGTTACAACGAGCGAGATTCTCCCCTAACCCGTGACCGTAACACGTAACCCCGGAAACGCACACTCGTAACTTCTATCCGAGTTACGAGTTACGAGTTACGAGTTACGCCAAGGAGCGACCCGTGACAATCAAGAAAACAACCATCGTCGGCCAGTCCTTCCCCCGCGTGGAGAGCAACGCCAAGGTAATGGGCGCGGCGCAGTATGTGGATGACATGCAGTTTGGGCCGAATCTGCTGCACGGCCGGCTGAAGCGCAGCACCGTGCCGCACGCCATGATCAAGCGCATCGACGTCAGCAAGGCCAGGGCGCTGCCTGGCGTGCGGGTGATCGTGACGGGCCAGGACTACCCCGGCCTGACCGGGCTCTACCTCTCGGACCGGCCCACCTTCGCCGTGGATCGGGTGCGCTTCGTGGGCGAGCCGGTGGCCGGCGTCGCGGCCGACACGCCGGAGCTGGCCGAGCAGGCCTGCGAGCTGATCGAGGTGGAGTACGAGGAACTGCCGGGTGTCTTCGACCCGGAATTCGGCGCCAGCGGGGCCGCCCCGCTGCTCCATCCCGACCTGATGGACTATGCCGCCGTGCCCTTCATCTTCCGCCAGCCCGGCACCAACATCAGCAACTGGTTCAAGGTGCGCAAGGGCGACATGGACAACGGATTTTCTGAGGCGGCGCACATCTACGAACACACCTACCGCGTGCCCCACGTGCAGCACGTGCCGCTGGAGACCCACGTGGCCGTGGCCCAGGTGGATGGCAACGGCAAGATCACCCTGTGGAGCGCCAGCCAGTCCCCCTTTGCCCAGCGCAACCTGATAGCCAAGGGCCTGAACATCAGCCATTCCAAGCTGCGCGTCATCACCCCCTACATCGGCGGCGGCTTCGGCGCCAAGGCCGGCGTCAGCATGGAGGGCGCCTGTGTGGTCATGGCCCTCAACGCCAAGGGCCGGCCGGTCAAGCTGCTTATGTCAAGGGCCGAGGAGTTCTACACCACCTTCGTGCGCCAGGGGCTGGTGGCCAAGATCAAGATGGGCATGGCCGCCGATGGCCGCATCACCGCCATGCAGAACACCTACTTCTGGGACGCGGGCGCCTACACCGAATACGGCGTCAACATCACCCGGGCGGCCGGCTACAGCTCGACCGGCCCCTATTTCGTGCCCAACGTCCACGCCGATTCGCTGTGCGTCTACACCAACCACCCCATCGGCGGCGCGATGCGCGGCTTCGGCATGCCGGAGATCCACTGGGCCATCGAGCAGCACATCGACCGCATGGCCACGCAGCTTGACCTGGACCCGGTGCAGGTGCGCCTGTTGAACTGCCTCAAGGAAGGCCAGGAGACGGTGACGGGGATGATCATGCACCCCACCGGCCTGAGCCAGTGCATCACCAAGGCGGCCGAGGCGCTGGACTGGGAGAAGCCCGGCAAGCCCAGCGCGCCGGGCAAACGGCGCGGCAAGGGCATTGCCGCCATGTGGAAGGCGCCGGCCATGCCCCCCAACCCCGGCTCCTCCAGCACCATCCGCTTCAACGAGGATGGCACCTGCCTGGTCAACATCGGCGGCGTGGACATGGGCCAGGGCGCGCTGACCATCGCGGCCCAGCTCGCGGCCGAGGGGCTGGGCATCCCCATCGCCGACGTGCGCGTCAACACGGTGGACACCGACTATTCCCCCTACGAGTGGCAGACGGTGGCCAGCCGGCTGACCTGGAGCATGGGCAACGCCATCCTGCGCGCGGCCGACGAGGCCAAAACGCAGATCATCCAGATGGTGGCCGAGGTGTGGGGCGAAGATCCGCAAGATCTGGACATCATCGACGGCAATGTGGTCTCCTACGTCACCGAAGAATCGGTGCCGCTGAAGAACATCGTGGTCTACGGCATGCAGAAGCCCGATGGCACCTGGGCCGGCGGGCCGGTCGTCGGCAAGGGGCGCTTCATGCCCACCTACGTCACGCCGCTGGACGCGGAGACAGGCCAAGGCCCGCGGGCCGTGGTGCATTTCACCACCGGCGCGCAGGCGGTGGAGGTGGAGATCGACGAGGAGACCGGCGCGGTGCAGGTACTCAAGCTGGTCTCAGCCTACGACGTGGGCAAGGCCATCAACCCGGACATGGTGCGCACCCAGATGGAAGGGGGCGCGGTGCAGGGCTTGAGCACCGCGCTGCTGGAATCGATCATCCTGCGCAATGGCCGGCCCATGAACCCCAGCTTCACCGACTATCGCATCGCCACCACGGTGGACGCGCCGGTGGAGATGGTGAACATCATCGTCGAGGTGCCGCAGGACGATGGCCCCTACGGCGCGCGCGGCATCGGCGAGCACGCCATGGTGCCCACCGCGCC
>JACSRL010000512.1 GCA_014879765.1 Anaerolinea sp.
CCGTCGAGATCATCCAGCGCCAGCCATTGCAACATCACCCGCTGCACGCCGGCCTGGGCCAGGGCGTGCAGTTGCTCCTGCACCTGAGCTCCCGCGCCGACGATGAGACCGCGCTCGCGCAGCGCCGCCGGGTCGCGGCCGGCCAGGTTGGCGGTGAGCTCGGCGTCGTCGCGGCCAAAGACGATGCCGGTCATCAGCGAACGGCGCAGCGCGCTGGCCGACCGTCCCTGCCCGGCCAGCAGGCTGTCCAGGTGGGCGTTTAGCTGGGCAAAGCGCGCGGCCGGGATCAACACCGCGTTCCACTCGTCGGCATAGGCCGCGGCCAGAGGCAGGGTGCGCCGCGGGCCGTTGCCGCCGATCAACAGCGGCGGCCCGCCCGGCCGCTGCGGCCGTGGCAACAGCACAGCCTCGTGCAGGGTGTAGTAGCGTCCCTGGAAGCTGACCGGCGCATCGCTGCGCAGCAGACGGGTGATCAGCTCCAGCCCCTCCTGGAAGCGATCCAGCCGCTCGGCCGGCGGCAGCAGCTCAAAGCCAAAGGCGGTGTGCTCCCGCTCCTGCCAGCCCGCGCCCACGCCCAGGGTGAGCCGGCCGCCGGACAGGTCGTCGAGCTGGCTGGCGATGCGCGCGCTGAAGGCGGGGTGGCGGAAGGAGAGGGGCGTCACCAGTGGGCCAAACTCGATGCGCGTCGTGTGGCTGGCCAGCCAGGTCAGCGACAGCCACAGCTCCAGCGAGTCCTTGTCGGGCGGCCCGGCGTTGGTGAAGTGGTCGGAGCGATACAGTCCGGCAAAGCCCAGCGCCTCCACGGCTGCAACGATGCGCTGCCAGCGGGGCCAGGTCAGGCCATCCTGGCCTTCGATCATGATGGCGATGTCCATGGGAAGCTCCTTGGTGAGGGGGTGAGGGGGAGACAGGGTGACAGGGTGACAGGGTGACAGGGTGACAGGGTGACAGGGAGACAGGGTGACAGGGTGACAGGGTGACAGGGTGACAGGGTGACAGGGTGACAAGGTGGTAGGGTGACAGGGTGACAGGGTGACAAGGTGGTAGGGTGACAGGGTGACAGGGTGGTAGGGTTGGGTTAGCGGATCGACACGATAGGCAGGTAGGCGGCTGGGGCGCAGGGTGCGGGGTTGATGAAGGTCACGCTGACTGGCTGGCCCCAGACGCCGGGGTAGCGGTGGTTGGGCCAGACGCCGTTGCTCCCTTCGGGCTGTTCAGCGCGGGCGCGCAGGCGAAATTCGATGGTCTGCTCACCCAGACAGCCGGCCACGCTGAAGGTCGCCTGGCCGGCCGGCTGATCCACCAGCCAGTCGCGCCACGCGTCCTGGCCGGCCGGCCGCTGCTGGATGTCGAACAGCAGGCGGTGCGTGCCGCCGGGGATGGCCGGAATGTCGGGGCCCAGGCTGCCCTGCCAGCGCACCGTCACCTGCGTGCCCTGGACGCTGCCCGGCAGGTTGACGAAGGCCGCGCTGGGCGCCTGCACCAGGCTGACCGCATCGACGAAAGCGTGCGCGCCATGCCAGCGGAAGGGGCTGCGGATGCGGGCATAGACGGTCAGCGTGCTGCTCTGGGCCGTCGCGGCCAGCCGCAGGTTGGCCCAGCCGCTCTCGGTGAAGTTGCGGCGATCCTCGACCCAGGCCACGCTGGAGGCCTGGGGATCCGCGCTGCCGGTGGGGTCGAGGCCCAGCAGCTTGGCCATGTAGATGCCCTGGGGACAGTCGTTGGGCATCGCGCTGCCGCCGCACAGGCTGACCATCCAGGCGCTCACGCTGTAGGCCACGCCGGGGGTGACGGCCGTGCGCTGCCAGACCGCGGCGTCGAAGGGCTTGCCGGGCAAGGGCGGCGTCTCGATGTCCTCGGCCAGGAAGGCCAGGCTGTCCTCCCCCTCGATGCGTTCGATGAAGCCGGAGCCGTCGCAACTGCCGGCGAAATAGGTGCGGGTGCTGTTCAACTCCGGCCGGCCCTCCAGCAGCACCGCCGTCCAGCCATCAGGCACCAGGCCGCGGATGCCGGGCTGCGGATGAAAACCCTGGCGGCATTCCATGCCGGGGTTGGCCAGCGGCGGGGCTTGCGGGGCATCGGGGCCGGCCGGCGGCTGCGCCGCCGTGGCCATGGCCGGCGACGCCGCCGCCGCCAGCAGAATGACTGCCAGCGCCGCCAGCAGCCAGCGGGGTAAAGACTGACCTGTCATAGCACGAATCTCCTCAGTGCAGCGCCATCAGCGGCGTGATCGCCCGCACCTCGCGCAACACATTGCGATTGTAGCCTGCCACGGGGTAGCCGTCAAGGTAAGCGCCTGTTCAAAGCCGGTTTGACCGCGCCGGACAAGTCTGACACAATCGACTGGTCAGAAACCGGGTTTTTCTCTCACAGACCAAGGTCATGGCGCCATGACCATGGACGCACGAGAAAAACCCGGTTTCTGAACGACGGGCTGAGCAGTTACGACGCTTGCCCCAAA
>JACSRL010000372.1 GCA_014879765.1 Anaerolinea sp.
CCTCCCCGCCGTTCGCGCCGCCAAACCGCGGCCGGTCGGCCAACTGTTCGATTCGATGCAGGACACCCACGGTCACCGGCTTGCCGCAGACCGGGCAGAGGCCGCCGTGGGCCAATGTTTCGGACGGCTCCCAGCAGACGCCGCAGGCACGGTGGCCGTCCAGGTGATATTTGCCCTCCTCAGGGAAGAACTCGATGGTGCCCTTGAATCGAGCGGGGTCGCCGCTGCGCAGCGCATCGAAGAGCGCGTCATAGCTCAGTTCACAGTCGAAGAGGGTGGCCTCGCGCGCCAGCTTCTGCGGCGAATGCGCATCGGAGTTGGAGACCAGGGTGTAGCCGTCCAGCATCGAAACACGCCAGTTCATGGGCGGGTCGGAGGAGAGGCCGGTCTCCAGGGCGAAGATGTGGGGCGTCAGATCCTCGAAACACTGCTCCACCGAGTCGTAGCCCGACTTGGAGCCCAGCAGGGCGAACCAGGGGGTCCAGATGTGCGCCGGGATCAGGTGGCAGCGGGGATCGGTCTCCAGCGTGATCTCCAGCAGATCGCGCGAGGGCAGTCCCAGGATCGGCCGGCCGTCGGAGCGAATGTTGCCGATGCGCTCCAGCCGGGCTTGCAGGCGTTCCACCGCGTCCAGATCGGGCGCGAAGAGCAGGTGATGCACCTTGCGGGTAGCGCCGGCCTTCTTGTAGATGTTGCTGATCTCGCCGGCCAGCAGGAAGCGCACCGGCGCCTGGCAGGCGGGCGGCGTCTGAGCCTGCACCGCGGCGGCGAACTCATCCTTGAGTCGATACAACCCCTGCTCGGCCGGCTCTAGCCGGGCGCGCATCTCGGCCAGCCAGCCGGGATGGGCGATGTCGCCCGTGCCGACGACGTGAACCCCCTTGAGCTGCGCCCAGCGGGCCAGGTGTTCGAAGGTCAGGTCCTTGCTGGTGGCGCGGGAGTAGTGAGAGTGGATGTGCAGGTCAGCGACGAGGTGCATGGTAGGGGGCCAAAGTTGCCAACTTTCCGAAAGTTGGCAACTTTGTAGCGACGCAGCGCGCCACGAATCATGGATATCACAGTCGGCGCTATTGTAGCACAACGGGCGCGATTGACGCAACGCGGCCTGCGCGCTTGCCGCCGGCTGACGTTGCGGCTACAATGGCAGCCATGTTGACGCTATCTGCTGACCACCTGGCGGCCTACCGAGCCGAGACCTACCAGTTGCGCCCCGATCTGCGCGTCACGACGCGCGAGCAGGCCATCGACTTCGTCAATCGGCGCGGCTTCGTACATTTCTGGCCGGTCAAGGGCGTGCTGCTGCCCAGCCTGTGGGCCGCTGTGGCCGGCGAGCGGCCGGTGCCCAACGAGCATGACGACCCCGGCCACGTCACCTGGGGCTGGAAGGACGAGCTGCTGGGCGCGCGGCGCTGGTATTACGCCAAGGTGCTGCGCAAGAAAGCCACCTTCATCGCCCTGGATGTGGTCCCCACGTTCTACGCCCTCTCGGAGAACTACGGCGAGCCGGAGCAGGACTATCTGTTGCAATATCAGGAGGGGCGGCTGACCTTCGAGGCCAAGGCCGTCTATGAGGCGCTGTTGAACGAGGGGCCCCTCGATTCGATCAGCCTGCGCAAAGTGGCCCGGTTGGGCAGCAAGGAGAGCGATTCCCGCTTCGATCGCGCCCTGGATCTGTTGCAGGCTGACTTCAAGATCCTGCCGGTGGGCGTGGCCCAGGCCGGCGCGTGGAAATACGCCTTCATCTACGACCTGGTACACCGCTTCTATCCCGATCTGCCTGAGCAGGCGCGGCTCATCCGCCAGGCTGAGGCGCGGCGCAAGCTGGCGGGGCTGTACTTGCAATCGGTGGGAGCGGCGCCGGAAAAGGCGCTGATGTCGCTGTTCGGCTGGCCGAAGGGAGACGCAGAGGCTGCGCTCAACGCGCTGGTGCAGGATGGACTGGCCGTCGAAGATGTCAGACTGGCGGAGCAGCCGGGCCGGTGGGTGGCGTCGAGCCTGGTGTTGCAGGGTTACTGCTCAGCCGGCGGTGCGAGCATGTGATTTGGGTGTGTTCAAAACGGGTTGAACCGGCGAGACTACGCTCCGTTCACCGCGCTGTGGCGATGCGCGCCCTGCCGACCCTGAGATGCCGGCGGTAGCTGCGGAACGGCACGTTTGACAGCTTCGCCTCAGGGCTGCCAGCCCTGAGGCGAAGCTGTTTGACGCCACCGCGCGCTTGCCATACAATGAGGGCGGTGAAGCCATCGTGCTCCGGTGAACAGCCAGGGCGGCGTAGTCGTGCAAAGGGTAGCGACGTTGGATCAAGGCGCAGCGCGCCGTGCTGGAGCAAGCGATTTGGCAGCCGCTGTTAACCCGGCGCATCACCTTTGCGGTACACGGCGCGTGCGTAGCCGGCGAGCAGCAGTCGTCCTACGGCGAGCTGCTCTTCCACGATGCAGACACGCGCGTGCAGCGTTCGGGT
>JACSRL010000531.1 GCA_014879765.1 Anaerolinea sp.
ATTACTTTCTGCTCTGGCCGGTCTCCGACCGAGCCGGCGTGGAACCTTATTGTTGGACGCGTCCTTAGTCATCGCGTCAAGGCCAACCCTTGACGGTACCAGCGCCGTCAGTCCTCGTTCGCGCTACATTCTAAACACCCCATATCTTGTCTCGTTCACCGGCGCATTCAGGCAGGCGGAAAGCGCCAGCCCCAGCACCTGCCGCGTCTCCGGCGGATCGAGGATGCCGTCGTCCCACAGGCGGGCGGTGGCGTAGTAGGGGCTGCCTTCCTGTTCGTATTTCTCCAGGGTGGGGCGCTTGAACTCTTCCTGCTGCTCGGGGCTCATCAGCGGCTGGCCGCGGCGGGCCAGTTGATCCTGCTTGACGGTCAGCAGCACGTTGGCGGCCTGCTCGCCTCCCATGACGCTGATGCGGCTGTTGGGCCACATCCAGAGGAAGCGCGGGCCATAGGCGCGGCCGCACATGCCGTAGTTGCCCGCGCCGAAGGAGCCGCCGATGACCACGGTCAGCTTGGGCACGGCCGCGTTGGCCACGGCATGCACCATCTTGGCGCCGTCGCGGGCGATGCCTCCCTGCTCGTACTGCTTGCCCACCATGAAGCCGGTGATGTTCTGCAAGAAGAGCAGCGGGATGCGCCGCGCCGTACACAGCTCGACGAAATGTGCGCCCTTCAGCGCCGACTCGCTGAAAAGGATGCCGTTGTTGGCCACGATCCCCACCGGGTAGCCCCAGATGCGGGCGAAGCCGGTCACCAGCGTCGTCCCATAGAGCGCCTTGAACTCGCGGAAGCGGCTGCCATCCACCAGCCGCGCGATCACTTCGCGCACGTCGTAGACCTCACGGAAGGTGCGCGGGATGACGCCATAGAGCTCGGCCGGATCGTAGAGCGGCTCCTCCGGCGGGGCCACGTCCTGCTCGATCTGCTTGCGGGTGTTGAGGGTGGCCACGATGCCGCGCACCAGCTCCAGCGCGTGCTCGTCGTCCAACGCCAGGTGATCGGCCACGCCGGAGATGCGGGTGTGTACGTCCGCGCCGCCCAGCTCCTCGGCCGTCACCTCCTCACCGGTAGCGGCCTTGACCAGCGGCGGCCCACCCAGAAAGATGGTGCCCGTGCCTTTGACGATCACCGCCTCGTCGCTCATGGCCGGCACATAGGCCCCGCCGGCCGTGCAGGAGCCCATCACGGCCGCGATCTGCGGGATACCGGCCGCGCTCATGGTGGCCTGGTTGTAGAAGATGCGCCCAAAGTCGTCCACGTCAGGGAAGACCTCATCCTGCATGGGCAGGAACGCGCCGCCGGAGTCCACCAGATAGATGCAGGGCAGGCGGTTTTCCAGCGCCACCTGTTGGGCGCGCAGGTGTTTCTTGACCGTCATGGGGTAATAGGTGCCCCCCTTGACCGTGGCGTCGTTGGCCACGATCAGGCACTCGCGGCCGGCGACGGAGCCGATGCCGGTCACTATGCCGGCGCAGGGCGCGTCGCCGTTATAGAGCTCATGTGCGGCCAGCGGCGACAGCTCCAGGAAGGGGGCGCCGGGGTCCAGCAGCATGTCGATGCGGTCCCGCACGAAGAGCTTGCCCTGTTCGGCGTGGCGCTGCTGGGCCTGCGGGCCGCCGCCGCCGCGGGCCAGCGCCAGCCGGCCGCGCAGCTCCTGGGCCAGGGCGCGATTGTGGGCCGCGTTGGCCTGGAACTGGGAATCTTGCGGGTCGAGGCGTGAATCGAGGACTTCCATTGTCCGATCCTTTTGTGGTGACTCGTCGAGGTGGGTTGGCAGGTGCGGCCTTCATTATAGCGCAAGGCGCTTGTGACGGAAAATGCCCCTTCTCACAGGCTACAGTCACGCCGCTCAATCCAGCCCGATGGAGAACATCGTCTCCAGATCGTACCGGGAGAACACCTGAAACGCCAGCAGCGTCTCGGTGTGGGCAATGCGTTCGATGTCCATGATGTGGCGGGTGACCAGCTCGGCGATGCGCTCATTGCTGGGGCTGCGCAATACAGCCACCAGATCGTAGCGCCCGGCCACGGAAAAGACCTCGGTGACGCCCTCCAGCGCCACAAGCCGCTGCGCCACATCGTTGACGTGGCCGCGATCGACGTTGATTAAAACGATGGCATTGACCATGGGGAAGCTCCTTACTTCGGAAGTGGCCGAGTGGGCAGAAAGAGCCGGGTTCGGCCGCCACCAGGCCACTTTCGGCGCCAGGCGGTCACTTCCGAGGTCTTTCTGCCGCTATCTCTATTCTACCCAATGCGCCGCTGGCGTCAACGTCAGGCGGCCCGCGCCGCCGATGCCAAAAGGAAGCTAACCACTTGTCAGGCGCCCTGTTTTGTGCATAATGGTACGCAGAGGGTATCAAACCCGGTTTCTCAAAGGTGCCCGCCGGCGAGTGCGAGCACGTGATCTCGATACGGCGGCCTACTCGATCCACGGATCTCGATACGGCGGCCTACTCGAT
>JACSRL010000377.1 GCA_014879765.1 Anaerolinea sp.
GCTCAGCGAGCCGCCCACCCGTCCCTCCAGCCTGCCGCAGCCGGCCGACAGTGCCGACCAGGCCTGGTGGCTGGCCATCCGTCCCCGCACGCTGCCCGCGGCCGTCGGGCCGGTGCTGGTCGGCATCGGGCTGGCCATCGGCGACCATCTCTTTCAACTGCTGCCCGCGTTGGCTGCGCTGGCCGGCGCGCTGCTGTTGCAGATCGCCAGCAACCTGGCCAACGACTACTACGATTTCGTCAAGGGCTACGACCAGCCCGACCGCAAAGGGCCGACGCGCGTCGCGCTCAGCGGCCTGATCTCGCTGGCTGAGCTGCGCCTGGGGCTGCTGCTGGTGCTGCTGCTCACCGCGGCCATCGGGCTTTACCTGATCAGCGTGGCCGGCTGGCCGATCCTGGCCGTGGGCGTGGCCGCCATCGTCGCCTCGGTGGCCTACAGCGGCGGCCCCTACCCGCTGTCGGTCAACGGCCTGGGCGATCTGTTTGTCTTCATCTTCTTCGGCCTGGCCGCGGTGGTGGGCACCTACTACGTGCAGGCGCTGACCGTCACGCCGCTGGTCTGGGTTGCGGCGCTGCCGCCTGGCTTTTTGATCACGGCGATTCTGGTGGTCAACAATCTGCGCGACATCGACAGCGACGCGCGCGTCGGCAAGCGCACCCTGGCCGTGCGGCTGGGCGCAGGCGGCGCGCGCGGGGAATACACCCTGCTGCTGGCCGGCGCCTACGCTGTGCCGCTGGCGCTGCTGTTGGCCCCGCTGATCGGGACCTCAGCGGCCTTCGACCCCACCGAGCTGCTGATGCTGCTGCCCTGGCTCACCCTGCCCGAGGCCATACGGCTGCGGCGCATCATCTACACCGCGACCGACGGGCCGACCATGAACCAGGCGCTGGCCGGCGCCGCCCGGCTGAGCCTCTGGTTCAGCGTCTTGTTTGCCATCGGGCTGGCATTGTAACGAGTAACTCGTAACTCGTAACCCGGAGATGGCGGGATGCCTTTCCGCGTTGCGGGCGGCGTGAAGCGTGAAACGTGAAGCGTGATGCGTGAAACGTGCCTCGCGCATGGGAACTCATTCCGGGTTACGAGTTACGAGTTACGAGTTACGAGTTACGCATCACGTTTCACGTTTCACGCATCACCTTTCTCATCAGGAGCCACCTATGACCCACACACCCCCTGCTCTCCCTCTCCGTTTGCAGGCCATCGTCGAGGAATTCCAGGACGCGGAGGGCCGCGAGAAGCTGGACCTGTTGCTGGACTATGCCGAGAGCCTGCCGCCGCTGCCCGACTGGCTGGCGGCGCAGCACGGCGACATGGACCAGGTGCATGAGTGCATGACGCCGCTGTTCATCTACGCCGAGCAGCAGGAGGGCCGCATGCACTTCTACTTCGACGCACCCCCCGAATCGCCCACGGTGCGCGGCTATGCCGCGCTGATGGCCGAGGGGTTGAACGGAGTCACATTCGACGAGCTGATGGCTGTGCCGGGCGACTTCTTCAACGCCATGGGCCTGCAGCAGGTGATCACCTTCCAGCGCATCCGGGGCATCAGCGCCATTCTGGCCCACATGAAGCGGCTGGCAACGCAGACGGTGGCGTGAGGCGGCGGCAGGGTCAGCGCCCCTGTTGTGACGTGCGCGCTTGCCGATTGTCTTCTTCCCGTGCATAATGGTGCCCATCATTGCCAACATGCGGTCCTGCCCGCTTTTCAGGAGTAGAGAGCTATGGTCCCCCCTGTTCCTCGTGTCCTTCGCAGTCCCCAGAGCACCCTGGTGGTCTATGCCAACCCCGCGGCCGGCTCTCCGGCCGTCTACAAGCTCAGCCAGCGCGATGTGCTGCGCCTGGAGCAGGCGACCCAGAGCGCACTGGACTTCGTCGCGCAGCCAGCTCTGCGGACCGCCATCGACAGCCTGGGGATACCGCTGCTGGCGCTGGACGCCGCCGACCAGACCGCGCTGGCGCCGCTAGGCTATATTCCACCGGCCGCGCCCGGCGTCACACCTGCCAACCAGCCGCCCCGGCCGGCCGGCGCTCCCCCCGCTGGCCCCGCTCAACCGGAGCCCGCGGCCGATGAAAGCCCCGCCTCCGGGCTGCGCCTGGGACTGGTGGCCGCGGTGATCGTGCTGGCCGCGGTGGTGCTGGTGATCCTGCTGTTGCTCGGCCGGCTCTTCAGCGGCCCCGGCTCCTCTGCCCGCGCCACCACCACGCCCAGCGTCACCGCCGTGCTCACCACGACTCTCACCCTCACCCCCGGCGCGCCCAGCGCGGTCGCGCTGAGCAACGTCTCGGTGCGCAGCGGCCCCGGCGAGGACTACCCGGTGATCGGCATCCTGCCGGCCGGCAACAGCGCGGCCATCATCGGCTGCACCGCGGCCGGCGACTGGTGGCAGCTCCAGGGCGCCAACATCCCTGTCTCTTATACACATCT
>JACSRL010000586.1 GCA_014879765.1 Anaerolinea sp.
ACGCACAACCGTTGATGAAAACAGCGGGCTCGGTCGGAGACCGGCCCGAGCGGCTATTTTCAAGTCAGTCTCGCATGAGATGGGTGCTCGTTGGGTGGCATCCACCTCGAGACTAAACATCTTTCTTGGCCACAATCACCAGCCGGCGGCTGAACAGATCAAAGGGGTGAGCGTCCAGCGCCGCGGCCAGGGCGCCGTGATAGGCCACCGGCGTCAGCCCGGCCTGCTGCAGCATCTGCGTCAGCTCGGTGGCCGTGTAGACGTGTACCTTGAAGAAGACGCTGCGGCGCTCGCCGCTGTCGTCGGTCCACAGCATCATCTCGGTGTTCATGCCGCTGATGGGGTCGAACTGGCGGCTGGTGCAGACCAACAGATCGTCCACTTCGAACCAGTCGGTCTCGCGATAGTCGGAGATCATCCGGTCGCGGTGGGAGACGTCGATGATGAACAGGCCGCCCGGCTTGAGCACGCGTGCGACTTCGGTCAACACCTGCTGGTTGTCCGCGGGGGCCTCGAAGTAGCCAAAAGCCGTAAAGACATTGATCAGCGCGTCGAACCGGCCCGACCACTCAGCGGGCAGTTGGCGCATATCCCCGCGGTGAAATTCCAGCGGCAGGCCCGCCTCGAACGCCGCCTCTTGCGCTCGCTCCAGCATCTGGGGCGACAGATCGAAGCCGGTCAGGCGGTATCCAGCCTGCGCCAGCGGGATGGCCGTGCGGCCAAAGCCGCAGGCCAGGTCCAGAATCTCGCCGTCGTCGGGCGCGCCGTGCCGGCTGAGCAGCGCAGACAGCGCCTCTGCCTCCTGGGCGGTGTGCAGCGGCCCGCGGGCCTCGGCAAACAGAGTCAGGTATTTTTCGTCGAACAGATCTTGCCACCATTCCGCCATAGGATCACCTCGATCACGCCAGAAAAAAAAGCTCCTTTCGTCACAAGGACGAAAGGAGCTTTCGCGGTACCACCTTGTTTGGCGACCAGCCACGCGGCCAGTCGCCCACTCGTCGCTGTAACGGGCTCACCCGGTTGGGCTTACTCAGTGACCAGTAAACGGTAAACAGTGATCAGTGAACCGGATCACTGTTTACTGTTGACTGCTTTCAGCCCATCGACTCGCCGGCGACCTTCGGCGGCGCTCACGTCCGGGCAGGCTCTCAGTCGCTGGCCTGCCCTCCCTGATCGACGGCGTTTCGCCTACTCCTCCGGGTCACAGTCGTTGCTTGTCTGCAATTGCGCCGATTATAGCCTAGCTGGCGCGCGGAGTCAAGCTGCAGGCGCGGGGCCAGCACTGACGCCCCAGACTTCGGACGGCAAAGCCGGCCGGTTGAAGCCATGCAGGTTCCTGGCGGCAAATTAGCTTCGCTCGTAGGATTCGGCCGGTGCGGCACCGGCCGAAGTCTCGTCGGGTCGCTACTGCATGAGCCAGATGGACAACTGCGGCAGCAGCCCCGCGCCGGCGTAGGCCAGCAGCACCATGCGGATGGTCTTGCCGGCGATGCAGGCAACCAGAAAGACGCCGATGGGGAAGCGCAGCGCGCCGGCCGCCATGCCGGCCACGTCGAAGACCGGGTTGGGCACCGCGGCCGCGGCAAAGATGAACCAGGCGCCGTAGCGCCCCATCTGGCGCGCGGTCCAGTCGTAGCTCGCCTGGTTTTCGATGATGCCGCGGCCGCCGTAGCCGACCAGATAGCCGCTGGTTTCGCCCAGGCCCGCGCCCAAGCCCGCCGCCAGCCCCACCAGCAGTGGGCTGGCCATGGTTCCGCCCATGGCGAAGGTCAAGGCGAAGGCCGGCATGGGCAGGATGACGGTGGCGCCGCTGATCAGGCTGGCCAGGAAGATGCCCAGATAGCCATAGCGCCCCAGGCCGGCCAGAGAATCGCGCAGCAGCAGCGCACCCGCGGTCAGCGCGATGAAGATCAGCAGCGCCGCGGCGCGCAGGGCAGTGGTTTGGGCTTTGGTCGTGCGGCCCAGGCGTGGGAAGGGCATGGGGGCCGGATTGCGCCACGCCCCCGCGCGTGGATGCGCAGGGGCGTGGCGCAGGGCAGTTGTCCTGGCACGAAAGCACGGCGCCGATCAGTCAAGCTGATCGGCGCCGTGTCGTTCACGATGCGATGCTATTTCGTCTCGATTTCAATCGATTCGATCATGGTGGCCGGCGCGTTGGGGTCGGTGGGATCGCGGCGCACGATCTTGCTGAGCAAGTCCTCGCCCTCCAGCACCTGGCCGAAGATGGTGTGCTGGCCATTCAGCCAGTCAGCCGGCGCAAAGGTGATGAAGAACTGGCTGCCGTTGGTGCCAGGCCCGGCGTTGGCCATGGCCAACAGGCCGGCCTTGTCGAAGACCAGCTCCGGCACGATCTCATCCTCGAAAACGTAGCCGGGGCCGCCGCTGCCGGTGCCCGACGGGTCGCCGCCCTGAGCCATGAAGCCGTCGATCACCCGGTGGAAC
>JACSRL010000537.1 GCA_014879765.1 Anaerolinea sp.
TCCTGGCTGGTCACGTCGCCGTCGCAGGCCGATTGGATCGTCGCCAGCGGCGCGCTGACGCTGGTCCACGGGTCGAGGAAGGTGGAGGCTGCGGCGATGAGCAGCACGCCGGCCGCCGGGCCGTAGCCGCGGCTGGCAGCCATCAACGCCGGGCTGTTGGCCAGACCGACCGCGGCCTCGCCCCCGCGCGAGTGGCCCAGCAGCGCCAGCCGGCTCAGGTCAGCTTGCCCCGCCAGCTCGACGCCAAAGCCGTTGGCGCGGCCGGCCGTGGCATCGGCCAGCGCCTGCATGGTCAGATCGAACAGTTGCCCCAGCCGCTCGCCCGCGTCCGGCTCGCCGAAGCCGAAGGTGTGTTCGGCGTTGAAGTTGGGGACCAGGGCCACGTAGCTCTGTTGGGCCAGCGCCTCGGCCAGGTAGGCGAAGCCGCTGTAGTTGCGCTGCTCCACCGCCGGATCGCACGGCCAGCGGTCCACCCCCATCTCGTCCAGCGGGCAGCCGGGGTGGGTGCCGTGGATGATCATGACTACCGGGAAGGGGCCTTGGCCTGCGGTGGGCGCGGCGATCAGGCCGTTCAGCCGCACCGGCATCTGGCGGAAGCGGCTCTCCTCGGGGAAACGCTGCTGGAGGATGGTGGTCTCGCCCAGGTTGTACTCCACGGCGATGGGCGCCGCGGCCGGAGTCTCAGCCGGGCCGGCCACCGGCGTGTTGGTCGCGTCAGGCGCCGGCGTCACCACCATGGGCGGGGCTGCGCAGGCCGCGGCCAGCAGCAGCACGCCGATCAACAGGAAGATACGGGCTGTGAACTTGGTCATTGTTTTTTCCAGTAACTGCTCAGCCCGGCCATGCGAGACTTCGGAAGTCTGGGTACACCCTTGCCGGTTGCCGGGCATCAACCGCCCAACGGGATGGCGATGGCCACCAGGGCCAGGCCAAAGGAGGGCAGCAGCAGGCCGGTCTTCCAGCGATTGGCGCCGGTGTATACCCCCCAACGATAGCCCAGGATGAAAAGCATGACAAAGGAGACGATATTGGCGCCGCGCAGCGCGGCCAGGGGATCATCGCGCAGCAGCCAGAGCGGCAGCAGCGAGGGGAGCACGGCGAGCATGGCCACCAGCGCGGTGCCCAGCGCCTCGATAAAATCCTCCCGCTGGAAGCCGACCGGCCGCGGCTGGCTGTCGCGCAGATGCTCCAGCACGTCGGCGTAGAGCTGATGGCGTTTGGTCTCGCTGGCGATGGGCTCCAACACGAAGTCGAACTCGTCGGCGATCACCGCCAGGGAATCTTCGTCGCTGTCGGCCGCCTGCAAGGCCTGGAGGAAGCGGTGCTTCTCGCTGCGCTCCAGCAGGGAGAGCAGCGCCAGCATCAGGCCGTCGATCAGGGCCCAGGCCACCGAGGCCCCCAGCACGGCATAGAAGAGCTCAGTGCTGAAGCCTTCAGGGATCGGCTGGTTGTAGCCCGGCCAGCGCTTGATCACCGTGAAAGTCAGGGTGAAGGTCAGCACGATCAGGATGCTGTAGATGGCCGCGGTCAGCGCGTCGATGGGCGTCAAAAAACGCGCCACGAGACTCTCCAGCCAGCTCTCCGGGGGAGGCGGTGGACGGCGTGACGCGCTGCGCAGCGAGGGTCGGCCAGTTGACATGGCAGAGGGGGTAAAACGGAGGTTCGGCGCTGGGCGGCGCTTCGCGCAGAACGAGCAACGTCAGGCCCAGCGTCGGGCGTCTGACCGTGCAGGCAGAGGCTGCTTGGGGGAACCGCCTGCCCGCGCACCATCCGCGGGCAGGCGGCGTCGATTGCAGCCGCGGGAAGTCGCCGCCTTGTCGGATCAGACGCACCAGGGTGCGCGCCGGCAAAGGCGACGACCTCCGCAGCCGCGGGCGCCGGTTACGGCGCCTGGCTGGCAACGATGGCGATCTGGCCGCCGCCGTTGCTGATCTCCAGTTGGCTGCCGACGATGCGGAAGCTGGCCGCCGAGCGCAATGCCGACAGGAAGCGAGCTTCCTGATCCATCACACCCTGCGGCTCAGGGCAAACCCGCTGCGTGCCGCCGGGCGCACCGATGGAAAGCGCGCTGCCGTTGACGCTGTAGCCGGCATTGAAGTTGTTGCAGCCGGAGCTGCCCGTCACCTGGCCGTTGGCGCCGAATTCCATGTTGATGGCGGTGCCGGCGAGCAGGGTAACGATGCCTGTGCCGTTGTTGTAGTTGACCACATTCCAGCGCGTGCCGCTCAACGGATTGGGCGCTGGCGGAGGGGGCGCGGGCTGGTTGACCGTGATGGTCACCTGACGGAACTGCGTGCTGCCGTCGCGCAGCCGCACGCGCATCTCATAGGTGGTGGTGGTGGGCGGGCAGACCACCTCCGAACCCTGGCCGGCGCGCGGGAAGGCGTTGTAATGGGCGCCCATGGGATAGACCCAGACCGCCTGCACGTTTGA
>JACSRL010000788.1 GCA_014879765.1 Anaerolinea sp.
CACCGCATCGGCCGCGTCACCGGCAACGGCGGCATGTTCGGCGAGCACGGCGGCTCCGGCGAGCTGGTGCAGGAGGCCGTCGCCGCGGTGGCCCGGGCCTGGACCCGCCGCGGCCCGGCGACGGCGCTGGCCGCGGCCTTCAGCCGGCTGGTGGGCGCGTCCTCTGACGCTGACCTGCTGGAAGGGCTGAGCCAGGGCTGGTATGACATCGGCGCCGCGGCCGCGCCGCTGGTCTTTCAGACCGCCGAAGCCGGCGACGCCGTGGCGCTGGAGGTGGTGCGCTGGGCCGCCCTGGAGCTGGCCAGCCTGACCAACGGCGTGATCCGCCAGCTCCATCTGGAAGCGCAGACCTTCGACGTGGTGCTGGTGGGCAGCATGTACAACGGCGGCCCGCTCTTGCTGGAGCCCATGCAGGCCGCGGTGCGCGCCCTGGCGCCCGGCGCGCGCTTCGTCAAATTGACCGTGCCGCCGGTGGTGGGCGCAGTGCTGGTGGGCATGCAGGCGGCCGGTCTGGACGCGCGTGCCCTGCGGCAAAATCTCCTGACCTCGACGCACGAGCTGATGGCCAGAAGAACAGGCTGAGAGAAGCATGACAGTATCTCCCATGAATCCTATCATTCCCCTGCCGATTTCAGCGGTTGAAACCGGTGCAACGTTCACTTTGACCAAAGAGACAACGATTGTGGTCGATCCGGGCAGCGACGAATTGGCAGCCATCGGCCAGGTTCTGGCGGACTGGCTGGGCGCAGCCGTCGTGGGTTTCGATACGCCGCAGATCGGTTTCGATACGCCGCAGATCGGTTTCGATACGCCGCAGCCCGGTTTTGATACGCCGCAGGCCGGTTTCGATACGCCGCAGCTCGGTTTCGATACGCCGCAGCCCGGTTTCGATACGCCGCAGATCGGTTTCGATACGCCGCAGCCCGGTTTCGATACGCCGCAGATCGGTTTCGATACGCCGCAGATCGGTTTCGATACGCCGCAGCCCGGTTTCGATACGCCGCAGACGGCTACTCAACCGGCGAGCGGCGGTGCTTTGCCGGCCGGCTCGATTTTGCTGACGCTGGCCGGCGCGGAGGCTGACCTGGGCGGCGAGGGCTACCAGCTCACCGTGGCCCCTGACGGCGTGACGATTGCCGCCAACCGGCCGGCCGGCCTTTTCTACGGCGTGCAGACGCTGCGCCAACTGCTGCCGGCCGCGCTGGAGCGTGACGCTTCTCAAGTTGGCAACTTGCGGCAAGTTGCCAACTTTGACGGCCACACGATCCCCACCGTGGTGATCCGGGACCGGCCGCGCTTCCCCTGGCGCGGCATGATGCTGGATGTGGCGCGCCACTTCTTCGGCGTCGGGGAGATCAAGCGCCTGATCGACCTGATGGCGCTCTACAAGCTGAACCGGCTACACCTGCACCTGACCGACGACCAGGGCTGGCGGCTGATGATCGAATCGTGGCCGCGGCTGGCGGAGGTGGGAGGCAGCACGGCTGTGGACGGCGATCCCGGCGGCTATTTCAGCCAGGCCGAGTACGCCGAATTGGTGGCCTATGCGGCCAGCCGCTACATCGAGATTGTGCCGGAGATCGACCTGCCCGGCCACACCAACGCCGCGCTGGCCTCTTACCCGGAGCTGAACTGCGACGGGGTTGCGCCGGAGCTGTACAGCGACATCGGGGTCGGCTTCAGCTCGCTGTGCATCGACAAGGAGATCACCTACCAGTTCGTGGACGATGTGCTGCGCGAGCTGGCCGCGCTGACGCCGGGGCCGTTCATCCACGTGGGAGGCGACGAGGCGCTCAGCACCCCCGACGACGACTACGCCGCGTTCATGGCGCGCACGCAGGAGATCGTCCATTCCCACGGCAAGCGGATGCTGGCCTGGGAAGAGGCGGCGCGCATCGAGCTGGCCCCTGGCTCCGCGGTGCAGCACTGGCACAGCGAGATGGCCGCCCGCGCGGTCGAACAGGGCGCGCAGGTGATCATGTCGCCGGCCGCGCACAGCTATCTGGACATGAAGTACGACGACAGCACGCCGCTGGGGCTGAACTGGGCCGGCAACGTCAGCGTCGAACAGGCCTACACCTGGGACCCCGCCACGGTGCAGCCCGGCATCCCGGAGGCCGCGATTCTGGGCGTGGAGGCGCCGCTGTGGAGCGAGACGGTGCGCACGCGGGCCGATCTGGAGTACCTGGTCTTCCCGCGCCTGCTGGGCATCGCCGAGATCGGCTGGTCGCCGGCCGCGGGCAGATCGTGGGGCGAGTATCGCCAGCGCCTGGCTGGCCACGCCGTGCGGCTGGAGGCGCTGGGCGTCAACTTCTACCGCGGCTGGCAGGACTGACAGTCCAAAAACGTAACTGCTCAGCCGGCGGGCGCCAACACGTGATTTCGATACGGCGGCCTACTCAATCCACGTGTTCGCACCCGCCGGCTGA
>JACSRL010000792.1 GCA_014879765.1 Anaerolinea sp.
GAAGGAGGAAGGATGAAGGAGGAAGGATGAAGGAGGAAGGAGGAAGGAGGAAGGAGGAAGGAGGAAGGATGAAGGGTGGCAGGTGTGTGCCTTGTCATGCTGAGGACTGCCGAAGCATCCCCCCTGGCGGCCCAGCGCGGCCAGGGTGCTGGCGGGGTCGTCGCTGTGTACGGCGCCGCAGCGCCGCAGCTTGCAGAGCCACAGCCGCCGGTCGGGCAGCGGATCCGGCGGCGCGGCCAGTTGTCCGCGGCGATGGGCCAGCCAGGGGTAGAGCGGGTTGAGCAGCAGCCAGCTTTTCTGAACGTTGGCAACGCCCCAACGCGCCACCGGCCGGACTCGCAGCCCGCCCGACGTTGCCACCCCTGGCATTCTGTGCTACAATCGGGCCAGACTTCAGCGGGCCGGCGTGCGTGCTGCGCCCCTTTCCCAAGAAACGAGTCCTCCATGCGAACGACCCAACTGACCACCAAGCAGAAGATAGCCATCGGCGTGGGCGCGTTGCTCGTCACGGCCCTGCTGGCGCTGGTGCTCTGGTTCCTGCTCACCCATCCGGTGGCCACCGCCGCGATCACCGACATCTCGATCATCATCCTGGCGCTGGTGGTGCTGGTGATGAACGTCTTTTTGATCGTGATGATGTGGCAGATCATCCGGCTGATCGATTTTCTGCTCTTCGAGCTCAAGCCGGTGTTGGAGAGCGTGCAGGAAACCACCAGCACGGTGCGCGGCACGGCCAGCTTCGTCAGCGACGAGGTCAGCAGCCCGATCATCGGCGTCTCGGCCAAGGCGGCCGGCGTCAAAGGCTCGCTGCGCTTTGTGGTGGATAGCCTGAGGGGTGGGGCCGAGCGGGCCGGTCGCGGGCCACAGGACTCTGCGCCGCCGGCCTGGAACACGGCTGGCCCTGCGGGCAGTTCAACGGCCAGCGCCCCCAGCTCACCCGCTGGCAGCGCCGATCAGCCCACAGCTTAGACACGATCCGAGTTGCCAACTTTCAGAAAAGTTGGCAACTCTCCGACTTGAGGAGATACCCACATGAGTGAAAAACAAAGCTCAAACGCCTTCTTTTGGGGCTTCGTGGCCGGCGCGGTCGCAACCGGCATCTACACCCTGCTCAAGACCCCGCGCTCCGGCCGTGAGATCGTCGAACAGGTGAGGACCCAGGCCGATCAACTGTTGGGCCGCTCGCAGAAAGAAACGCAGCACTGGCAGCAGGCCACCCGTCCGACCGCGCCAGGCTGGCAGGCGCAGGCTGAGCAGGCCGCCAGCCAGGCGCAGGCCGCGGCCCAGGATATGGCCCAGGCGGCGACAGAGCAGGCCGGCGCCGTGGTCGAGGCTGGCCAGTCCGCGGCCAGCGACATGGCCAAAGCCGCCCAGCAGGCGTTGGAATCCTGAGAAGTTGTTCAGAAAATAGCCGCTCGGGCCGGTCTCCTGACCGAGCCCGCAATTGAGAGTCAAAATCTCAGACTTCGCACGTGGCCGGACGGGTAGAAAGAGCTGGCCCCGGCTGCAACCTGGCCACTTCCGAAGTCTTTCTGCCAGAAGCGCAAAGGCCGGACAATCTTCGACAGACTGTCCGGCCTTTATGATTCTGCTGCCACGCGGAGTGTGTCACGCGGCGTGAGCCACGCGGAGTGAGCCACGCGGAGTGAGCCACGCGGCGTGTGCCACGCGGAGTGAGCCACGCGGAGTGAGCCACGCGGCGTGTGCCACGCGGCGTGAGCCACGCGGAGTGAGCATCCTCAGATGCGGCCTCTCAGCGTTGGATATCCAACCCGGCCTGCTCCCAACCGATCATGCCGCCGGCCATGTTGTGGGCATCGTAGCCGGCCCGGCGCAGCAGCTCCGTCGCCTGGCCGCTGCGGTTGCCGCTGCGGCAGACCGCCACCACCGTCTTGTCCTTGGGGATCTCGCTCAGCCGGCTGGAGAGCTGGCCCAGCGGGATCAGCGTCGTCCCCGCGATGTGGCCGGCCGCGTACTCGTAGTCCTCGCGCACATCGATGATGAACACGTCGGGGTTGTTGCGCAGCTCGTTCACCGTCTTGGCGTCGATGGTCACCGGCAGATCCAACGTGGCCGCGGTGGCCGGAGCCGCCGCCGCCGGTCGCGCCGAAGAACTGGCCGGCGCGCCGCAGCCGCTCAACGCCACAGCCATCACCGTCAACACGCCCAACACCAAAAGAATGCCCTTGTTCCAGCGTTTCATGTTCGCTCCTCAAACCAAAAAATCACAGGCGACACGGCAATCAGCCGCGCCAGCGCACTCCCCCTAGATGCACCGCCGACCTCCAGCGTTACATCCGCTCTCCCATTCCTCAATTAACCATTTGGGTGTGTTCAAAACGGGTTGAATCGACGAGACTTCGGAAGTCGCCGAATCCTACGAGCGAAGCTAATTTGCCGTCAGGAACCTGGCATGGCT
>JACSRL010000753.1 GCA_014879765.1 Anaerolinea sp.
TTGCGCAGACGAAAACCATGCCCGCACGAGAAAAACCCGGTTTCTGTACGCCTGGCTGAGCAGTTACCTATAATGTTTTCAGAAATGGTAACTGCTCAGCCGGCCGGTCAGAAGCCAAAGATTACGTCACAGCAAATACCGATTATCACTCCGAACGTGAGGTGAAGACCATGACATCTGTAACGATCACTGAGATCCTGGATGATCTGCGTGCTGCAGATGAGACCACGCGGCGTTTTGAACGTCGCTATTGGCTCAGTTCGGCCGACTTTTACGAATTGTACACACAAGGGATGCTGGACGATGGAGAACACACGGATGATTTCGCGATCTGGGCAGCCTTTTACGAGATCAAGTTAGATCGGGAAAAAGATCTTCAACAGTTGTCCCGCGTGCGCCTTCGTGCAGTTAAAGATCAAGTGCAACGCGGGGTGGTGCATATTACCCCGCTTGAGCCATCTTTGACGGTCGCTTCGGCATAGAGATATACAGCCATGGCATTCCCTGTGCGAGTTGAGTATGAGCGCTCGCTGTACAGTCTGGTACACGATTATCCGGCGGTACAAAGATCGACGCTGCGTCTCTATGGCACCAGTGCGTTGACTGCGATTGTTGAAGGGAGTGTTTTTCTGAGCAATGGGCTGGAACTTCGGGTGGTGGAGGTTCTTGATTTCAAGCACGGTCGTATTCAGCGATACAGCTACACCGTCTATCGCGGCGATGAGAAGGTTCGTTGGTATGACCCGGAGCCCCATGCTGAAGTGCCTGAACTGGCCGCTACCTTCCCCCACCACCGCCACGAGCCGCCTGACATCAAGCACAACCGGCGTCCCGCCCCCGGGATCAGCTTCGTCGCGCCAAACCTTGAAACTCTGATCTCTGACTGTATCGCCTTGGGCGGGGAACGAAACACGCTGGCAGCAGCGATATAAAATGGCCCTGTCTTTCTTCAGGAAGGACAGGGCCACATCATATTCCGAGAAAACCAAGGGTTTTTATCCCACAATCGTCACGCCGTAGTTCGGGGGCACCACCTGGAACCAGGTCTGGCCCGGCTTGAGCGGGATGGGATTGCCGGCGGCATCCACCAGCTCCAGCCCGCTGAAGGCGTCCAGCGCGCGCCAGCGGCCCCGGATGGCTACCCCATCGCGAATCACGGTGGCAGGCCCCTCGCGGCCGGCGATGTAGGTGCGCACGCTGTAGCTGTTGACCACATCCTCCACCAGGTCGGTCTGATCGTGCTGCACCTCCATGATCACCACGTTGGAGGCCGTGACCTGCTGGCCGGTGTTGCCATCCAGCAACGGGTTGCGCGCCGAGCCGTAGAAGCGGGCATAGCGGCCAGTGGCCGGGTCGTAGCGCCACTCCACCTCGTAGAAGCCGCGGTTGATGTAGGGGATCACCACCCGGTTGGCGGCCTGGCCGCCGCCGGGCGGCGTGTCGCTGAAGGCAAAGGGCTTGACCTTGACGCCGGTGTTCAGGCCGTTGTTCTGCAAGAAATTGCGCAGGTTGGCGCTGCTGGTCAGCACCCGGTTCTGGTAGCCGCCGCCGTTGGGGTTGTTGAAGTAGGGGGCAGAGTAGCAGCGCTCGTCCAGGTCCTCGATGCCGGCCTGGTAGGCGAAGACCTGGTTCGGCCCCACCGCGCCGCTGCTGGCCATGGGCGCATCGAAGATCTGCGCAACCTGGATGGTGGTGCTGCGGAAGGAACGCAGCGGCCCGATCTGTGGCGCATCGCCCCCCAGCCAGACGCTGGTGAAGCGGGTGGTGTTCAGGTCGTCCATCAGCTCCTCGAACACCAGATCGGCCGCGCCGATGCCGTAGGAGGCGCGCACGGCCGGCTCGTTGCCATAGCGGGCGATGAAGATGCGCTGCGCCAGCCGCGCCGGGTCGATGGGCAGGCCGGTCAGCGGGTTGATGTCGCCGGTGACCTGGCTGCGTCCCGCGGGCGGCTGCTGGCGCACCGGCCGGTTGACCCGCAGGCCGCACAGGCCGTAGTATTTGCCCGGCGGCGCGGTGTCCACCGCGGGCACCACGTTGCCGATGTAGATGAAGCCGGTGCGGCCGCCTGACCCGCCGCCCGACGCGCTGGCCGCGGGCGCGGCGTCGGCCTGCGTCTCAGCGTTGAGCGGCGGCGCCTCCGCCACGGCAATGGCCGCTGCGTCGCCGCTGAGCTGGGCAAACTGGCTGGAGATCCAGGCCTCCTGGCCGTTGACGCAGCAGACCTTGTACCAGCCGCCGTCGGCGCTCTTGCCGTAGACCCCCAGGGTGTCAGCTTTGGTCACCTGGCCGATCTTGCCGTAGCTGGCGCCTGGCCCTTTGCGGGTGTTGACGTCGTCCTGGGTGGGCTGGAGGAAGGCTGCCGGCGTCGGCGTCGGCGCCGGCGTGGGTGTTCCCTCGGCCGTGGGGCTCGCGGTC
>JACSRL010000546.1 GCA_014879765.1 Anaerolinea sp.
TTGGCCTCCCACACCGGCGGCACCGCCTGGCCCAACGGGTGGACGAAGGAGTGCAGGTCGGTGGTGTTGAGGTCGTTCTTCTCATACCAGAAGGCGGCCGGCAGCACGATGTCGGAGTAGAGCGCCGACGAATCCATGCGGAAGTTGAGGTCTACCACCAGGTCGAACTTGCCGCGCGGGGCTGGCTCGCGGAAAATGACGCTCTTGACCTTGCCCTTGGCGTGCTCCTCGGCCACGATGTTGTCGTGGGTGCCCAGGTAGTGGCGCTGGAAGAACTCGGCCCCCTTGGCGCTGGAGGCCATGGCGTTGCCGCGCCAGATGAACCAAACCCGCGGCCAGTTCTCCGGCGCGTCCGGGTCGCTGACCGCAAAGTTGAGCGCGCCTTCCTTGAGCTGCTGCGCGGTCCAGTCGGAGACCTCGGCCTCGCTGTGCGCGCCGGCCGCCTCGGCCTCGGCCAGCACCTCCAGCGGGTTGCGGTCGAACTGCGGGTAGTAGGGCATCCAGCCCAGGCGCACGGCCATGGTTTCCAGGTCCATGGCGTGGCCCTTGGCCCATTTGGTCTCCGGCGGCACCGGCGCGTAGTCGGTGAAATCCCCCTCGTAGCGCCACTGATCGCTGTTGACATAGTGCCAGGTGGGGGACTGCTGGCGGCGGGGCACGACGCCCCAATCGGTGGCAAAGGCGTAGCCGCTCCAGGGCGCCACCAGGGTCAGCTTCTCCTGGCCTACGTAGTGGTTCATGCCGCCGCCGTTCTTGCCGCAGCAGCCGCAGAGGATCAAGGCGGTGATCGGCGCGCGGTAGGCCAGGTTGTTGTTGTACCAGTGGTTGATGCTGGCGCCGACGATGACCATGGAGCGTCCCTGGGTCGCCTCGGCGTTGTTGGCGAATTCCCGCGCCAGGCGGATGGCGGTGTCGCGGCCGATGCCGGTGTACTGCTCCTGCCAGGCCGGCGTGTAGGGGTGCAGATCGTCGTAGCTGGCCGCGCAGTCGCCGCCCAGGCCGCGGTCCACGCCAAACTGGGCCATCAGCAGGTCAAAGGCGGTGGTCACTGTCACCGGGCCGTCCATCGTCTCGACGGTGCGCACCGGCAGGTGGCGCAGGTGGGTCTGGTTCTCGGCGAACTCATGGAAGGCCACCGGCAACACGTCATCGTGCTGGTCGAAGAAGGAGAGGGTCGGCTCGATGGCGCTGCCGTCCAGGCCATCCTCCAGCTTCAGGTTCCACTGGCCCTTCTCCGTTTGCCAGCGGAAGCCCACCGTGCCCACCGGCATCTTGAGCTGGCCGCTGGCCTGGTCCACCATCAGCAGCTTCCAGTCGCCGTTCTCCTGGTCCTGGTAGCGCGCCAAGCGGTTGGCGCGCAGAAGTTGGCCGGCCTGGTAGCTGCCGTCGCCGTTGGGGTGCAGCTCCACCAGGAAGGGGCCATCGGTGTAGCGGGTGACATAGTCCACGAAGTAGGGTACCTGGCGTTTGACATAATACTCCGTCAGGATCACGTGGTTGACCGCCATCCAGAGCGCGGTGTCGGTGCCTGGCTTGACCGGGATCCACCAGTCGGAGTATTTGGCGGCCTGACTCAGATCGGGGGCGATGACCACGAACTTGGCCCCTTCGTGGCGCGCCTCGGCGATGAAATGCACGTCGGGGGTGCGGGTCATGTTGGGGTTGGAGCCCATGGCCACGATGTATTTCGAGTTGTACCAGTCGGCGCTCTCGCAGACGTCGGTCTGGTCGCCCCAGACCTCTGGGAAGGCGTTGGGCAGGTCGGCGTACCAGTCGTAGAAGCTCATGTTGACGCCGCCGAAGAGCTGCAGGAAGCGGGAGCCGGCGCCGTAGGAGAGGTAGGACATGGCGGGGATGGGGGAGAAGCCGAACACCCGGTCTGGCCCCCACTTCTTGGCCGTGTAGAGGCAGGCCGCGGCGATGATCTCCAGCACCTCGTCCCAGGTCACCCGGCGGAAGCCGCCCTTGCCGCGCGCGTATTGGATGCGGGTGCGCTTGGCCTCGTTTTCGACGATCGATGCCCAGGCGTCCACCGGGTTGTCGTGCCGCTCCTTGGCCGCGCGCCACTGATCGATCAGCGCGCCGCGCGCGTAGGGGTATTTGACGCGAATCGGGCTATAGACGTACCAGGAGGCGGAGATGCCGCGCTGGCAGCCGCGTGGCTCGTAGGGGGGCAGATGCGGCTCCAGCAGCGGGTAGTCGATCTGCTGCATCTCCCAGGTGATGACGCCATCCTTGACGTAGATCGCCCAGGAACAGCCGCCGGTGCAGTTGACGCCGTGGGTGGAGCGAATCACATTGTCGTGTTGCCAGCGGTTGCGGTAGAACTCCTCCCACTGGCGTGCTTCCGGTTTGATCAGGTCCTGTATCCAACCCATGGGATTAACCTCCTGGGAATGATGAATGATGAA
>JACSRL010000417.1 GCA_014879765.1 Anaerolinea sp.
AGATGTGTATAAGAGACAGGTGTAGGCATCGTCGCCGCCGCCCAGCGCCTGGGCATGCACCAGGATCTCGCGCAGGTGAAAGTCCACGCCGTCGATGCGCTGCGTGCTGATGTACCACTCGAAGAAGGAGACATCGGGCGCGCAGAGCGCGGCAAAGGCGGCCGCGTCGCCATCCCAGATGGCCTGCAGATTGCGGTCAAGCAGGTCGAGAATGGTTTCTTGCATGATTTGTGCTCCAAAGGGTGATCGTAGCCGGGCAGACTTCGGAAGTCGCCGCCTGCCTGGCGACACGTCGTCTTGGCGGTGACTTCCGAAGTCTCAGTGGTCAACTGAAGAGCGCGGCGGCCGCGGCGTGGCTGAAATAACGCCGGAAGGCGGCGGTCTCGGCCAGGGCGTCGCGCAGTTCTGCCGTCACGACCGGCAGCGCCGGGCTGGCCACGCCGCCGCCAGCCGCCAGCCGCAACGTGTCGCCCTCCTCAGCTTCGATGCGCAGATGGCCGCGCGCCGCCAGCCAGCGCAGCCCCAGCCGCACCACGGCCGGCCGCTGAGCCGTGGCCGCGGCCAGGCGTTGCAGGCTGGCCCGGCCGGCGTCGTTGCGCATGGCATGTTTGACCAGCCCCGCCAGGCGCTGCACAAAGGCATCGATCTGATCCATGCCCGGATCGTCGGCGAAGAGAACGATCTGCCTCGGTTTGACTTGTTTCAATGCCGCTTGCAGCTCCGCCTGGCCCGGTGGAATGGTCCAGATCACCAGGGTGTCGCCCGCAGCCAGCTCGCTGCGATCCTGTCCGCCCTGCGCGCGCCGGGCTTCGCCCTCGCACCACACCTGGAGATCGGGCTGGGCGCGCAGCGCCGCCAGCGCCATCGCCGGCTGCAAGGCATGGCGCTGATCGAGCACGGCCGGCTGGGCAGGTTCGATCACGATGGCGGCATCGGGCAGGGGACGGGCATCGACCCACTGGATCTGCACCTGACGCTGGCCGCGCCAGGTGCTGGCGCGCGCCGAGTAGGCCAGGTCGAAGCGGCCTTCGGGCCGCGGCCAGCCCGCGCCCTGCCACCAGAGCACCTGCTGCCGCGCGCCGGTTGCATCCTCGACGGTCAACCGGCGGTGTTCGCCGTAGCGGCCGATGACGGCGTCGCCGACCACGAGATGGCCGGGGCTCACCAGCACCAGCCGTGGGTTGCCTGCCCCAAAGGGCGCCAGCCGCTCCAGGTCGGCCACCAGGTCCAGCGAGAGCTCAGCCAGGGGCAGGTGGCCGTCGATGGCCAGGGCAGGTTCGATGACTGTCTGCCCCACCTGCGCGGCGACGCTGCGCGCCAGCTTGCGGCGAAACTCGGCGATGCGCGCCGGGTCGATGCTCAGGCCGGCCGCCATGGGGTGCCCGCCAAAGCTGGCCAGCAGCTCACCCTGGGCCGCGATGGCCGCGCTGATGTTGCAGCCCTCGACCGAACGGGCCGAGCCACGGGCCAGTTGGCCGGGAGGCGCGGCCAGCAGCACCACGGGACGATGAAAGCGTTCGGCCAGCCGGCTGGCGACGATGCCGATCACCCCGGCCGGCCAGGCGGGATGGGCCAACACCAGCGCGGCAAAGTCAAGCAGAGAAGGATCGCGCTCGATTTGAGCCAACGCACCCTGGAAAATCTGGTCGGTCAGTCGTTTGCGTTCGGCGTTGAGCCCCTCCAGCATGACAGCCAGCACCTGCGCCCGCTGGGGATCGTCGGTGGTCAGGAATTCCACGGCCAGGTTGGCATCCCCCAGCCGCCCCAACGCGTTGAGCCGCGGCCCCAGCTCGAAGCCGATGTGTTCCTCGCTCAGCCAGGCCGGGTTGAGCTCGGCCAATGCCAGCAAAGCCTTCAAACCGAGGCGATCTGTGGCGCGCAGCCGCGCCAGTCCAAGCTGCAACAGATGGCGTGCGTCACCGATCTGAAGGGCCACGTCGGCGACGATGCCCAACGCGACCAGGTCCAGATGTTGGCCGGCGTCCGCGGCCAGCGCCCTGGCCAACTGACAGGCCACGCCGACGCCGGGCAGCGTCTCCAGTGGATGCCCCGCCGGCAACAGCTTAGGGTTGACCACGGCGCTGGCGGCCGGCAGGAGCGGGGGCAGGTCGTGGTGGTCGGTGATGACCAGGTCCACGCCGCGCGCGCGGGCGTGCTCCACCGCCTCGTGGGCGTCGATGCCGGTGTCGCAGGTGACAACCAACTGCACGCCGTCGTCGATCAGGCGCTGCAGCCAGGGCAGGTTGACGCCATGCCCCTCCTCGGCGCGCAGGGGGATGTGAAAACTCACCTCCCCGCCCAGGCTGCGCAGCGTCTGCACCAACAGCGTGGTTGCGGTCTGGCCATCCACATCGAAATCCCCGAGGT
>JACSRL010000280.1 GCA_014879765.1 Anaerolinea sp.
ATCGCCAACCGCGGCGAAGTCGCCGTGCGCATCATCCGGGCCTGCCAGGAGATGGGCATCCGCACCGTGGCGGTCTACTCGGACGCGGACGCGGACGCGCTGCACACCATGCTGGCCGAGGAGTCGGTGCGCATCGGCCCGCCGTCCCCTGGCCAGAGCTACCTGTGCGGCGACTGCATCCTGGGCGTGGCGCAGCAGTTGGGCTGTGACGCTATTCACCCTGGCTATGGCTTTCTGTCGGAGAACGCAGACTTTGCCGAGGCGGTGCAGGAGGCCGGGCTGACCTGGATCGGCCCCAGCCCCGCGGCCATGCGCACCATGGGCAGCAAAACCTCAGCCCGCGCGGCCATGGCCGCGGCCGGTGTGCCCATCGTCCCCGGCTACCAGGCCAGCCAGAAGGACGCTGACCTGCTGGCCGCGGCCGCGCAGCTCGGCTTTCCCCTGCTGGTCAAGGCCACGGCCGGCGGCGGCGGCAAGGGGATGCGCATCGTCGATGATCCCGCTGAGCTGCCGGCCGCGCTGCAGTCGGCCCGCCGCGAGGCGCAGAATGCCTTTGGCGACGCCCGCATCTACCTGGAGCGGCTGATCCGCAGCCCGCGCCACATCGAATTCCAGGTCTTCGGCGACGTCCACGGCAACGCGGTGCATCTGTTCGAGCGCGAATGCTCGGTGCAGCGCCGCCATCAGAAGATCGTCGAGGAGACCCCTTCTCCCCTGCTGGACGCGGACCTGCGCCGGCGCATGGGAGAGGCCAGCGTGGCGGCCGTGCGCGCCGTGGGCTATGTCAACGCCGGCACGCTGGAGTTTCTGGTGGACCCGGCCGACCGCAGCTTCTATTTTCTGGAGATGAACACCCGCCTCCAGGTGGAGCATCCCATCACCGAACAGGTGACAGGCGTCGATCTGGTCAAGCTGCAGCTCCAGGTGGCGGCCGGAGCGCCGGTCCCCTTCACGCAGGAGCAGGTGGCCCAGCGCCGCCACGCCATCGAATGCCGCATCTACGCCGAGGACCCGGCCAACGGCTTCATGCCCAGCGTGGGCAAGGTGCTGCGCGCGGTGGAGCCGGTGGGGCCAGGGGTGCGGGTCGACGCGGGCATCACCACCGGCGACGAGGTGACCGTCCACTATGACCCCATGATCGCCAAGCTGATCGTGCTGGGCGAGGACCGGGCCGACGCGGTGCGCAAGATGGACTGGGCGCTGAGCCGCTACGTGATCCTGGGACTGACCACCAACATCCCCTTCCTGCACGCGCTGATCGGCCACGAGGTTTTTCGTCGCGGCGAGGCGACCACCGACTTCGTCGATCGTTACTTCACCGGCTGGCAGCCGGACGCAGCCGAGCCGCCTGACCTGGTCTTGGCGGCCGCGGCGCTGGCCGAGCTGCTGGAGGGCGCGACCCTGGGCGCCGCGCCGGTGGCCGTGGGCGGCGTCGCGGCGGGCGATCCTGCCAGCCCGTGGCGGCAGACCAGCGGCTTTCGTCTGGGGCAGGGCTGACAGCGCCGGCTGACCGGCAGACGAGATGCGCGGCGACGGCTTGTCCGCCGCGCCAGCAGCGCCGTCCGTCCTCCACGTGGAGTCAAGCATGAAGACCGAATTCACCTATCAGGTCGAGGATCAAATCAAGACCGTCAGCATCCAGCGCGATGGCGACTGTTTCCAGGTGACCGTGGGCGAGCACAGCTATCGCATCCGCGCCCAGCGGCCGGAGCATGGCCGGCTCAACCTGCAAGTGGGCGACCGCCGGCTGCGCGCCCATGTGGCCAGCGACGGACTGCGCCGCTACGTGGCCATGGCTGGCCAGACCTGGACGCTGGAACGACCCCAGCCACAGCAGAAGCGGCGCGGCGCGGCGGCCGGCGGGCCAGGCGCGGGCAGCCTGGAGGCGGCCATGCCCGGCTTGGTGCTGGACGTGCTGGTGACTGAAGGGGAGGAGGTCAGCCAGGGCCAGCCGCTGGTGCTGCTCTCAGCCATGAAGATGGAGCTGCGCATCGCCGCGCCGGCCGCCGGCCGGGTGGTGAAGATCCACTGCCAGGCCGGGCAGGTGGTGGAGCGTGGACAGGTGCTGGTGGAGATAGCACAGTCATGAACGCCAAATACACATTCACGCCATTGGTCGTTCGCGGTCACATGGTCATTAAGACCGTGCGCTTGACCGTGCCCTGCAGTGGCAGAGCGCCTGCGGCGGACGCTCGCCTGCGCTCGACGTACTACTGGACCAGCATTGAAGGCAACCGACCAGCGGCCGCTCAGAGGCTATAAGCAATGATGGTTTCAGTCATCAGAACGGTACACCGTGCTGGCTTTGGTGAAAATTTGTAACTGCTCAGGCTTGGCATTAGAAACCGGGTTTTTCTCGTGCGGGCATGGTTTTCGTCTGCGCAACGACCTTCCATGGCGCCATGACCT
>JACSRL010000755.1 GCA_014879765.1 Anaerolinea sp.
ACCCTCGGATCGAGTAGGCGCAGCCGTAACGAGATCAACGTTTGGCCCGCCGGCTGAGCAGTTACTCCACAAGGTTAGACCCATGCAAGCGCAAGAAATCATTGCCTGTCTCGCTGAACTGAATGACGAGATGAAAGCGTTAGATGTAGTCGGTGAAGTCTGCTTGTATGGCGGCGCGGTGATGTGTATCGTCTATCAAGCTCGTCCAAGTACGAAGGATGTGGATGCGATCTTTCAGCCTACAGCGCAGATGCGGCAAGCTATCGAGCGCGTGGCTGAGCGGCGTGATCTGCGACCTGACTGGCTGAATGATGCGGTCAAGGGCTTCGTGGTGCAGCATTCGCAACGGATTCTGTTCGACTATCCTAACCTGAAGGTGTATGTTCCTGAACCAGACTATCTGCTGGCCATGAAGACTCTGGCGGCGCGTGTGGAGGGCACAGACCAAGAGGATGTCAGATACCTGGTCAAGTTGCTTGACATCCACAGCGCCGAGGAGGTCTTTGATATTCTGGAGAAGTACTATCCACGTCAACGTATCAAGCCGGCCACGCAGTTCTTCGTCGAGGAGTTGTTCGAGGCATGATCACGTTGCGCGAGACCCAGTCGAGGATCGAGGCTGATCCACAGCATTGGTCGGTGTACTTGATGGACTTCGTGGATGACTTTCGCTACTACCAGGATGTGGCCGCCATCGCGGAGCCGATCAAGCTCACAGGCGACAGGATGGACGCGCTGTTGGCGTCCACTGCCGAGTATCTGTGCCGGGAGCTTGGCCTGAAAATGCCGGACTGGCTGGTGGTTGTGCCGCCATGTCAAACGCCCTGGTTTGTCTCTGGGCTAGAAAACTTGAAGGCCATTGCGTTAGCCGAAAGTCCGCTGCCCTTTCGTTGGCGCAAGATCTTTGTGACCGAAGGCTTTTTGAGCCGTGTGTAGCCCATGATCCACTGGTTGCTGCAACCCGCGGCTGAGTGCCCGGAGATCGCCCATGGCGAGGCGCCTGAATGGCTGTTGAGCCCGGCGGAACAGGAACGGCTGGCGCAGTTGGCCACGGCCAAGCGCCGCGGCGAATGGCTGCTGGGCCGCTGCGCGGCCAAGCGGCTGGCGCAGCGCTACGTGGCCATGGAGATCGGCCAGCCGCCGCCGCTGGACGCGCTGGTGATCGCGCGCGACTCGGAGGAGAGCGCCGCGCCGGTGGTGATCTTCGACAGCCAGGCGACGCCCATGGACCTGCCCGAAGGCTCCCGTTGGGTTAGCGACGCGCCGTTGGTGGCTGTGCCAGGACGCCGGCTGGGCTACCCCGTGCCGCGGGTCAGCGGCATGAGGCTGCCCATCAGCCTCTCCATCAGCCACAGCAGCCAGATGGCGCTCTGTGCGCTGCACGCGGCAGGTGGCCGCTGGAAGATGCCCGACCGGCGGGTTTCGGCCATCAGCCCAGGCTTCCCGCCGGGCGGCCTGGTGCAGGTTGGCGTCGATATCGAGCAGGTGGCGCCCCGTTCCGACAGCTTTGTCGCGGCTTACTTCGCGGCCGACGAGATGCGCTGGGTCGGCCAGGCGCTGGGCGATGAGCAGGCGCTGATGGCCACCGTCACCTGGAGCGCCAAGGAGGCTGTGCTCAAGGCGCTGCAAATCGGCCTGACCGTGGACACGCGGCGGGTGATCTGCCTGCCGGCCAACGGCCTGGAGCTGAACGCCGAGGTTGAGCCCGGCTGGAGCGAAGTACACGTGTTGCTCGATTCGGACCTGTTGTCCGACGCGTTGAGTCGGGCCGGCCGTCTGCCGCCCGCCGACGAGCTTGATTGGCAGATGAGCGGCTGGTGGCGACGCGCTGGCCGCTTTGTGTTGACATTGGCTGCTTTACATGTTACAGGAGGACCCTACTTTGGCTGCTGAGATGGAAACCTATATTCAGAAGCTGCGCGAGCGCCGGCAGATCGCCAACGGCTCGACCAAGGACGTGGAGACCCAGCACCGCAAGGGCCGGCTGACCGCGCGCGAGCGCATCGAGGTGCTCTTCGACCCTGGCACCTTCACCGAGATCGACACGCTGGTGCTGCCCCGCTTCGAGAGCTACATGGGCGGCAAGGGCTCGCGCTACGGCGATGGCGTCGTCACCGGCTTTGGCCTGGTCAACGGCCGCCACGTCTTTGTGGCCTCGCAGGATGCCAGCGTCATGGGCGGCTCGCTGGGCGAGATGCACGCCAACAAGATCGTCAAGGCCATGCGCATGGCGCTGACCTACGGCGCGCCCTTCATCGCCATCAACGATTCGGGCGGCGCGCGCATCCAGGAAGGGGTAGACAGCCTGGGCGGCTACGCGCGCCTCTTCGACGCCAACTGCGAGTCCTCCGGCGTCATCCCGCAGCTCTCGGTGATCATGGGCCCCTGCGCGGGCGGCGCGGTCTATTCGCCGGCGCTGACCGACTTCGTCTTCATGACCGAGAACAGCTACATGTTCATCACCGGCCCCGACGTGGTGCGCGCCGTGATGCAGGAGGATGTCAGCCAGGAGCAACTGGGCGGCGGACTGGTACACAGCCGGGAGAGCGGCGTCAGCCACTTCCTCTCCAAGGATGACCACGAATGCCTGGCGCTGGTGCGGGAGCTGCTCAGCTATCTGCCCTCCAACAACCAGGACGATCCCCCCTACGTGCCGCCGCTGGACGACCGCGACCGGCGCTGCCCGGAGCTGGAGCAGTTGGTGCCCACCGACCCGTACAAGCCGTATGACGTGCGCCAGGTGATCAGCAGCGTCTTCGACGATGGTCGCTTCTTCGAGGTACACGCGCTGTGGGCGGAGAACATGGTGGTGGGCTTTGCCCGGCTGAACGGCTATGTGGTGGGCATCGTGGCCAACCAGCCGCGGGTGCTGGCCGGCTGCATCGACATCAAGGCCTCCATCAAGGCCGCGCACTTCATTCGCACCTGCGACGCCTTCAACATTCCCATCATCACCTTGCAGGACGTGCCCGGTTTCCTGCCCGGCACCTCGCAGGAGTACGCCGGCATCATCCGCAACGGCGCGCGCATGATCTACGCCTACAGCGAGGCCACCGTGCCCAAGCTGATGATCATCCTGCGCAAGAGCTACGGCGGCGCCTACTGCGTTATGAGCAGCAAGGGGCTGCGCGGCGACCTGCTCTACGCCTGGCCCAACGCCGAGATCGCGGTCATGGGCGCGGCCGGCGCGGTCAACATCCTCTTCCGCAAGGAGGTCTCCAGCGCCCCCGATCCGGAGGCCAAGCGGCTGGAGCTGGTGGCCGACTACGAGGAGAAGTTCAACAACCCCTACGTCGCCGCGGCCCGCGGCCTGATCGACGACGTGATCGAGCCGCGCGACACCCGCCGCGTGCTGATCCGCGCCCTGGAAGTCACCTTGCAGAAGCGCGAGCGGCACGTGCCGAAGAAGCATGGGCTGTCGCCGGCCTAGCGCACAGCAGGAGGTGTGAACATGTTCAAGAAAATCCTGATCGCCAACCGCGGCGAGATTGCGGTGCGGATCGTGCGGGAATGCCGCGACATGGGCATCTGGACGGTGGTGCTCTACGAGGCCTCCGACCGCGATTCGCTGCACGTGCGCCTGGCCGATGAGTGCGTCGAGCTGCATTCCGACCTGGGCTACATGGACGGCGCCCAGATCATCGAGATCGCCCGGCGGACGGGCGCCGAGGCGATCCACCCCGGCTATGGCTTCCTGGCGGAGCAGCCGGAGTTCGTGGCCGCGTGCGAAGAGGCCGGCATCGCCTTTGTCGGTCCGTCCAGCGACGTGATGCGCGCCGTGCGCATGAAGATCGAGCTGTTGGGCCGTGTCAAGGCTGCGGGCTTTGCCACCACCGAGCATTCCTCGGTCTCTTTCCGGCCCCATGAGCGGGAGCTGTACCAGGCTGAGGCCGCCGCGCTGGGCTTCCCCCTCTTGGTCAAGGCGTGCAGCGGCGGGCGCGGGCGCGCCACGCGCCTGGTGCGCCAGCCGGAGGCGCTGGAGAAAGCGGTGCAGCAGAGCGGCAGCGAGGCGCGCGTCATCTTCGGCGATGACAGCCTCTATCTGGAGCGCGCCATTCTGCCGGCCAACTATGTCGATGTGCAGATCCTGGGCGACCGCCACGGCAACGTCATCCACCTGGGAGAGCGGGACGGCTCCATCCAGCGCAACAACCAGAAGCTGGTCTGCGAGTCGCCGGCCCCCGGCCTGACCCAGGCGCTGCGCGCCCGGCTGCACGACACCGCGGTGCAGATCGCCCGGCTGTTCAACTGCAACAACGCGGTGACCATCGAGTTTCTGCTGGACCAGAATGGCACCTTCTACTTCACCGAGATCAAGGCCCGCATCACCGTGGAGCATCCGGTGACGGAGATGGTCACCCGCCGCGACCTGGTGCGCGAGCAGATCGAGATCGCCGCGGGCAAGCGTCTCTCCATGAGCCAGGAGGATGTGCGGCTGCGCGGCGCGGCGATCCAGTGCCGCATCAACGCCGAGGACCCGTGGAATCATTATCTGCCCAGCCCCGGCGTGTTGCAGCATTTCCGCCTGCCCGGCGGCCCGCGCGTGCGCGTCGACACCTACGGCCACAGCGGCTGCCCGGTGCCGGTGCGCTACGATCCGATTCTGGCCAAAGTGGTGGTCTGGGGCGAGGATCGGCCGGCCGCGCTGCAGCGCATGGAGCGTTCGCTGCAAGATTTCGTCATCACCGGCGTACACACCAATCTGCCGCTGTTCCAGCTCATCATGCAGGACCCGGACTTTCTGGCCGGCGCCTACACCACCGAATTTCTGCGGCGGAGCATGTTGTCCAGCGTGGCCAATCTGTCTGAAGTGGTGGCGCGCGATCTGGCCGTGGCCGCGGCCGTGGCCTATGCCGTGCGCATGCAGGGCCGCCAGTCGGTGACGCCGCCGCAGTTCCTGCGGGGATGGCACCGGGCCAGCCGCCAGTTGCCAGGTTGAGCAAGGAGTGAGCTATGATCAAAGTCAATGTTCTGATCGACGGCCGGCCGTTTCAGGTGGATGTCGCCGGCGCCAGCGGCGTTGCCGGCGCCTTGGCGATCACCTGCAACGGCGAGACGCTGGATGTGACCGCGCCGGCGGTGACGCAGCCTGACCAGATGGAGTGGATCATCGTCAACGGCCGGCCCTACGAGATCGCGGTCGATACCAACCTGCGCTGGATCAAGTCGTCCGATGGCATGCATCGCGTCGAGGTGCAGGACCGCAGCGCGGCCATCGTCCGGCCGGTCAGCGGCGACGGTCGCATCAAGGCGCCGATCCCTGGGCTGATCACGCGGGTGATGGTGCAGCCGGGGGACCAGGTGGAGGTGGGCCAGCCGGTGCTGCTGCTGGAGGCCATGAAGATGGAGAATGAGATCGTGGCGCCGCGCGCCGGCTCGGTTCTGCGGCTCAGCGCGCTGCCCGGCAAGAGTGTGATCCTCAACGAGGAGCTGGCGGAGATCGGCTGACCAATGGTCAATGGCCAATGGCCAATGGCCAATGGCCAATGGTCGATGCACCCGCTCCCTCCGGATCCGTGGTCTGAGGTATCACTGGAAGGATCTGTAGCCATGGCGCGCGAGGAGATGCGGCCCCTTGACCTGAACGGGTTCAGGGGTGCTGCGGAGGAATCAAAAGACGCAGCCGATAGCGTTTCGGCTGCGTCTGTAGTCTGCAAGATTTCGGAGGTCGTTGGTCTGGACGGCGGCGACTTCCGGAATCCACAAGCCCCGCTCTGCCCGGTCTGCAGCCGGGCGGGCACGCTGATGGCGATCGGCGACGCCTGGATGTGCGCCGCCTGCGGCTATGCCTCAGACAGCGCGGCCGGCTGCACCTGATAAGCCGGTCCCCCGACCGGGCGTGCCCCGGTCATCGCTCTCTTTCGCCGGTTCGTTCGCATCTGAGGATGCGAACTCCGCGGGGCGCTCTGGGGGTTCGTTCGCATCTGAGGATGCGAACTCCGCGGGTTGTTCGCATCTGAGGATGCGAACTCCGCGGGGCGCTCTGGGGGGTTCGTTCGCATCTGAGGATGCGAACTCCGCGGGTTGTTCGCATCTGGGGGTGCGAACTCCGTGGGGCGCTTTGTGGGGTTCGTTCGCATCTGAGGATGCGAACTCCGCGGGTTGTTCGCAATTGGGGATGCGAACTCCGCGGGTTACTCTGTGGGGTTGTTCGCATCTGAGGATGCGAACTCCGCGGGGCGCTTGGCGGGGTTGGCGCCGGACGCGGCTACGGCTGTCATCAGCCCCATCAACCCAAAGAACAAGACCATCAGCTTCGGGCTGGCCAGGGGGGCATCCACCAGGCCGTGTACGGCGAAGACGATCAGGCTGCCCAGCAGGCCCAGCGCCAGGCCGCGATAGGCCCCTGCCTGCCGGCGGCGGGCCTGTCTGACCAGCGCCGCGCCCACGGACAGCAGCAGCGCGGCCAGCGCGATCAGCCCGGGGATGCCCATCTCGCTGCCGATCTGCAAGTAGGTGTTGTGTACGTGCAGCCACTGGCTGCCGGAGACGACGGTGAAAAGGGGGTAGAGCAGATCGATCACGCGTTGCGGCATGCCCAGCCCCACGCCGGTGAAGGGGAAGTCCTGCATCAGGTAGAGGGCGCGGCTCCACAGTTCCATGCGGCCCTGGGCTGTGGCCGTCACGTCGCCGCCGCCGACCAGCAAGGCTGTGCTCAGCGTGGCCGCAAGCTGGGGGCTTTGGCGCAGCAGGACCAGGCCTGCGCCCAGCGCGACCAGCCACAGCGCCAGCCAGCGCCGGTCGGCCAGGAGGGTCATCACCGGCAGCGCGACGGCCACCCCCAGCAGCGCGCCGCGCGATTGGGTGAGCAACAACAACACGGCCAGCGCCAGGCTGAGCGCGGCGGCCGCCAGGCGCAGCGTGCGCCCGCCAGGTGCGCCGCCGACCAGCGCCAGGGCCGCGGCCGGCGCCAGAAAAATCGCCAGCAACTGGCCGCTCAGGTTGGGATTGAAGCGATCGGGGTGCAGAAAGGGCAGGGGGGCGCGAATCGCCTGCGCCAATGGGCTGAGCAGGCTGCTGCCGCTGAGGGGGGTGGCGGCGATGACCGCCAGAGCCATGGCCAGGCCGGCCAGCAGCAGCCCCCATCCGCTGTAGCGCAGCCAGGGATGGTCGCTGAGAGCTGCCACAGCCCAGAAGACCGCGGCCGCGGCGATCAGGGCATAGCTGCGCGGCAGCGTCACCGCCAGGTCGGGGCTGGCCCACAGGCCCACCGGCAGCAGCAGCAGCATGGCCAGCAGTGGCCAATCGGCCGGCGTGTGGCCGGCGATCTGCCTGGTGGCCGCGGCGCGGGCCAGAAAGGCGGCGGCCAGACCCGCGACCACTGCCACGCTGACCCAGGGCGGCAGCGCGGCGCTCCACAAAAGCACAACGGCGGCCAGCATGACAATCCAATTGACCATTGACCATTGACCAATGACCATTGACGGTCTCCCCTGGCCGCCTTCATCCTTCATCCTTCATCCTTCCCCTACCCTGTCTGTTCAACCTTGGGCTGCCGGGGACTGCGGCGCCGCCGCGAGCTGCCGCTCTTGTCGCCTGTCTCGGTCCCCTCGCGGCTGGCATAGTAATAGTAGTTGCTGTAGTAGTAGCCGCTCTTGCGCTGGGTCAGCTTGTTCAGCACCACCCCCAGCGGCTGGATGCCCAGGCTTTGCAGACGCTCCACGGCCTGGGTCAACAGTTCGCCGCGCGTCTTGCCTGCCCACACCACCAGCAGCGTGCCGTCCACCTGGCTGGCCAGAATCGACGTGTCTGCCACGGCCAGCACCGGCGGCGTGTCGAACAGCACCACGTCGGCCTCCCCCTTCAGCACCTCGATCATCTCGTGCATGCGCGCCGAGTTGAGCATCTCGGCCGGGTTGGGGGGGATGGGGCCGGTGGTCATCACCCGCAGGTTGGGCACATCGGTGGTTTGCAGATAGACCTCCGGGTCGCGGCCTTTGTCCAGCAGCGCGGTGCTCAGGCCGACGTTGTTGGGCAGCTTGAGCAGCTTGTGCAGCGAGGGGCGGCGCAGGTCCGCGTCCACCAGGATCACCCGCCGGTCCGACTGGGCCATGACCACGGCCAGGTTGCTGATGGTGGTGCTCTTGCCCTCGCCGGGCGCGGCGCTGGTGCAGACCAGGGTGGCCAGCGGCTTGTCCAGGGCGGAGAATTGCAAGTTGGTGCGCAGGACGCGGTAGGCTTCAGCCCCTAACGACTTGGGCGCCATGTGCGCGACCATGCGCTGGTCCGGGCTGGCCCCTTCCAGGTGGATCACATTGCCCAGCGTGGCCAAGCCGGTCAGGTCGCGCACGTGGTCGGGGGTCTTGACGGTGTCGTCCAGGTATTCGATCAGGAAGGCGATGCCCAGGCCGATCAGCGCGCCGACGACCATGGCCAGCATGGTGTTGAAGAGCACGCGCGGGCGGATGGGGCCGGTGGGCGGCTGGGCCGGCGTGGTCAGGGTGATGTTGTCGGTGGTCTGCGCCTCGGCCAGACGCAGGTCTTCCAGGCTCTTGCTCACGTTGTTGTAGGTGGTCTGATGGCGTGCGGTCAGCCGGGTCAGGCGGTCACGCTCGTTGCGGTTCTCCGGCGTGTCAGCCAGCGTGTTCAGCGCCTGTTCGGTGGACTCCAGCTCGGCCTCAGCGGCGGTCAGGTCGGCCTGGAGATCCTGGCGGGTGTTGGCGAAACGCTCCTGTTGGCGCTCCAGGTTCATCTGCATGAAGACCTGGGGCAGGATGTTGGCCACGCGCGCGGCCAGCTCCGGGTCGCTGGACTGCACCGTCACCTGGATCAACTGGGTATCGCGCACCGGGGTGACGCTGACGGAGACGTCGTGCGCCGCCTGCATGGCGGCGATGCCGCCGGGATAGCCCAGCGCGATGGCAGCTTCATCCAGCGTCGGCCAGTCTTGCAGCATGGCGGCGTAGGTGCGGGCCACCCGCTCGCTGGTGATGATGTCGGTGTAGTCGGCGCGGCCGGTGGTGGAACGGGCCTGGTTGATGAAGACCGTCGCGGTGGCCTGGTAGATGGGCGTCTGCCGGCGGGTGACGAAGAAGGTGACAGCGCCGGCCAGCAGGGAGCAGAGCACCACCAGCCAGAGCCATTTGCGAATGAGATTGATGTAATTGCGCAGATCCATGAAAAACTTACCTTGTCATGCTGAGGTCTGCCGAGGCATCCCTCGCTTTTGTGTGGATTGAGTAGGCCGCCGTATCGAAATCCATGTGGGCACTCGCCAATCAGCGAAAGATTATAGCACAGGCCTGGTAAATAGCGGTATTTGTGGCGGCGACTTCCGAAGTCTCTGCGCGCATCTCAGGCGCGGGCTGAGGTGGCCAGATGCCAGATGTGCCGCAGACGCCAGCGGGCCAGGCTGGCCCCGGGCGCCAGGCCGTAGCGCGCCCGCAGCCAGCTATCGTCGGGGAAAATGCCGCGCGCCAGCAGCCGGGCGGCATCGCGCGCCCGGTCGACCAGCGCCACCTGGATCAGGAAACGGCGATGGCCGTAGCCGCCGGCCTGCATGGTCAGCAGCGCCTCCTCCAGGTGCAGGCGCTCGATCAGCCAGCGCCGCCAGGCGGGGGGCGCCAGCGCCTGCATGGCGGCCGGCGGCACAGAGGCGCCCAGCAGCCGTTGCGCCAGGTGCAGCACCGTCCAGAGCACCGTGGCCAGCCGCCATCTGCGCGCCGTCGCCGTCACCTGCGGCCAGTCCAGCGTGCCCGCGGCCACCAGCAGGTGAATGTCCAGCAGGTTGCGCAGCCAGGGCGCGCTGAACTGATGGCTGATGGCCTGATGCTGGGCCAGGTGCAGCAGCGTATCCTCCGGCGTCAGGGTAGGGAAGCTGTGCCCTCCCAGGGCGATGGCGGCGCGGCGCTGCCAGATGGCCCGGTGGTCGATGGCGGTGGTGTGGCGCACCCACTCGCCGCGCAGCACCGGCCACTGCAGCTCGATCAGCTCCAGGCCCGTCTCATCGCCCACCAGTTGTTGCTCACCGCCCACCAGCAGCACCAGGGCGTCGGGCCGGTCCTCTTTGCTGGCCAGCCGGAAGCCCAGGCCGGCCAGCAGGGCGGTGGCCAGCGGCAACTGCTCCGGCTGGATCCACAGGTCCAGGTCACCCCGCAGCCGGCAGGCGGGATTGTCGTAGACCGCGTAGGCCAGCGCGGCCCCCTTGAGCCAGATGAAATCCACCCCGGCCTGCTGAAGCGCCAGCAGCACGCGCTCGATCGCCCAGTCCATGGCCGCGGTGGCCACAACCACCCGTTGATAGCTCTCCTGCCAGGGGGCGACCACCTCGGCCGGCGCCTTGTCCAGCAGATCGGCCTGCTGCACGCGGTGAAAGGCGAAGAGCGCCAGCCCCTGCCCTTGCAGCCAGGCCAGATCGGCCCGGCTGAGCGGGTGAGCGTCCAGCCAGGCGGCCAGCGCGTCGGGCGTCTGGCTGGCCAACGCCAGCGCCAACTCGCGGCGCGTCGAACGGTCTTCCAGGTCGCTCTGGTTGCCAGCAGGATGCGATTGGGGCGACATGACAGAGGCCGCGCCTAGCGCGCCGCCGGTGTGGCGGCTGAAACTGCTGAGCCGTTCAACTCACCGCGCGGCGCGTCTGAGATCCTGCCGCTGTCCCGGTGTCCCTCCCAGCTCCTCCCACTTCCCCCGAGCCCCGCCAGATAGGCCGGCGCTTCGCCGGCCGGCGATTGGAATTCCGGCAGCAACGCCTGTAGCCCGTTGCGGATGCCCGCTTCGTCGCCGTGTTCAGCCAGGGCGATCAACTGGTCGATGGCCTGCGCGCTCCCGAACGAGTTCGGGAGTTCGGCTGAGGCGTTCATGGCGATGAAGATCTTGGCGTGGGCGGTGCGCTGATCCACCTCGCCGGTCACGAAAAGTTCCTCGTACAGCTTTTCGCCGGGGCGCAGGCCGCTGTAGACGATGTCGATGTCGCGGCCTTCCTCCAGGCCGGAAAGGCGGATCAGGTCGCGGGCCAGGTCGGCGATCCTGACCGATTCGCCCATGTCCAGCACGAAGGTCTCGCCGCCCTGGCCCAGCACGGCCGCCTGTAGCACCAACTGCACGGCTTCGGGGATGGTCATGAAGAAGCGGGTCATCTCCGGGTGGGTCACGGTGACCGGGCCGCCGGCGGCGATCTGCTGCTTGAAGGTGAGCACCACGCTGCCGCGGCTGCCCAGCACGTTGCCGAAGCGCACGGCGGCGTAGGGCCGGCCGCTGCGCTGGGCGGCCTCGTGTACCAGCAGCTCGGCCAGACGCTTGCTGGCGCCCATGACGCTGGTGGGGTTGACCGCCTTGTCGGTGGAGATGAGCACGAAACGCTCGACGCCGCTGGCCAGCGCGGCTTCCAGCAGGTTGCGGGTGCCGAGAACGTTGTTGGTGATGGCCTCGCTGGGGTTCTCCTCCATCAAGGGCACATGTTTGTGGGCCGCGGCATGGAAGACGACCTGGGGGCGGTGCTGCTGCAAGACGCGCTGCACCCGCTCGGCAAAACGCACGTCGGCGATCACCGGCACGATCACCGGCCCGCCGCTCCCCTGGCCTGTGTGCCTGACGGCCCGCTGCAGCTCCTGGTGGATCTCGAAGACGCTGTTCTCGCCGTGGCCGACGATGACCAGCCGGGCCGGCCGGCAGCGCAGGATCTGGCGGCAGAGCTCGCTGCCGATGGAGCCGCCGCCGCCGGTGACCAGCACGCAGCGCCCCTGCAACAGCTCCTGCACCGCGGCGATGTCGGTGCTCACCGGCTCGCGGCGCAGCAGGTCCTCGATCTCCACGTTGCGCAACTGGCTGACGCTGACCTGGCCGCCCAGCAGCTCGTAGATGCCAGGCATGGTCTTGGCCGGCACGCCGGCCTCCTCACAGATGGCCAGCACCTCGCGGATGGCCTTGCCCGGCGCGGTGGGCATGGCGATGATCACCTGGTCGATCTTGTGCTGGGCGGCGAGATCGGGGAGCATGGCGCGGTCGCCCAGCACCGGCAGGCCGCGGATGCGCGTGCCGCGCTTGTCCGGGTCGTCGTCCACGTAGCCGATGGGGTCGATGCCCAGTTGCGGGTTGGTGCGCAGCTCGCGGGCGATCATGGCGCCGGCCTCGCCCGCGCCCATGATCAGCGCACGCTGGGTGGGCTGGCCTGAGCGGCCGCGCTGCAGGTAGAGATCGGCCGTGCGCACGCTGAAGCGAATGGCGCCGATGGCCAACACCACCAGCATGGCGTCGATGAAGGGGATGGAGCGGGGCAGGGCGCAGGCGGGCTCCACCGCGTCGCAGATGCCCAGCGCGGGGATGCGCACCGCAAAGAAGAGAGTCACGATGACGGCTGTGGAAATCAGAACCGCGGCGGTGATCTGCGTCAGCTCGCCGATGCTGGCATAGCGCCAGTAGCGGCTGTAGAGGCCGAAGCCGTAGAAGATGGCCACGCGGATCAGCAGTGCGGTCGTGGTGTAGATCAGCAGCGCCGGCGCGTAGTTCCCCAGCGCCTGCACCCCGTCCACGCGCAGCATCAGCGCCAGCGCGGGGGTGACGCAGAGAATCAGCGCGTCCAGCAGGAGGAAATGGCGATTGCGCAGACGCAGCAGCAGATCGAGTTTCAGCGGAAATGTGGTAGGTTGGTCAAACATGAGGCCCCGCTTTTTTTACCGATGGGACGCGGATGAACGCGGATAGACGCTGATCTGAAAGCTCTGATCTGCATCCGGAGGGGGATGGGGCGCGGATGAACGCGGATAGACGCTGATCTGAAAGCTCTGATCTGCATCCGGAGGGGGATGGAACGCGGATGAACGCGGATGAACGCTGATCTGAGAGATCTGATCTGCGTCCGGTGGGGGATGGGACGCGGATGAACGCGGATGAACGCTGATCTGAGAGCTCTGATCTGCGTCCGGTGGGGGATGGGACGCGGATTGGAGATTGTTTGAATTGATGTATGTCCGCGGCCTGCTCCGACGTTCTATCGCCGGACCCAGGACAGCCCGCCTTTGCGGTTGTTGTCGAAGGCCTTGCGTTTCACCTGGGGTTTGACGCCGAAATTGAGCAGCAAGCCTACCTCGTACATGGTAGCTTTCAGGTAGTTGAGCAGTTGTGCATCGTGCTGGTCAAGTAGGACTTGGGCGGCTTTGAGCTCGACGATCACTGCGTCTGCCACTAAGAGGTCTGCGAAGTATTCGCCCACCACCTCGCCCGCATAATAGACGTGAATGGACGCCTGTTGTATTACTTTCACTCCCCTTCGCCTCAACTCCAGGACCATGGCATTCTCATAGACTTTTTCCGAGAAACCATAGCCCAGTGTGTTGTACACAAGGTAGAACGCCTGGATGATGAGTTCGGTCACGTCGTCATGCTTGAACTGGTCTGACATGGGGTTACTCCTGTCTGGATAGGACGCGGATGAACGCTGATGGACGCTGATCTGAGAGATCTGATCTGAGGAGTTCTGATCTGCGTCCTGCTGGGGAGGATGGGACGCGGATGAACGCAGATGAACGCTGATCTGAGGGATCTGATCTGAGGAGTTCTGATCTGCGTTTATCTGCGTTTATCTGCGTC
>JACSRL010000651.1 GCA_014879765.1 Anaerolinea sp.
ATGAGGGCAGCCGAATCCAGCGTACACCTGCACGTGCGTGCGGCGCAAGTGTCGAGACCGAAGCGGGTCTACCGCGCGACCCGCTCCGGTCTCGATACGGGCCAGGCGGCAGCTCTCGGCGCCCAGGAGGCGGTCACGTTCAAGTACCTTGCGAGACAGACGCCGCCTGGCCCTACTCGACCTACGCTGGCCACCTCTGCCGTTCAACCAGATTCAAACACACCCGAATGAATTGACGTCCCAGACCTCGGACGGCAAAGCCGACCGGTTGAAGCTTTGCCAGGCTCTTGACGGCAAAGGGCTTCACTCGTAGGACTCGGCCGGTGCGGCGCCGTCCGAAGTCTCGTCGGTTCATGGACACGAGAAAACCCGGTTTCTGAACGATTTCTCACAGCTCGTTCACGAAGACCGCCTGGCGCAGCGCAGCCAGCGCGGCCTGATCGTGCAAACAGTGCCACAGTTCCATGTAAAAGACCGGCAGCAGCGCGTGCAGCCAATAGACTGAGCCACGTTCGGCCCGCGCCAGCCACTGCTCGATCTGCGCTCGCCGATAGAAAGGCCGGTCGAAGCCGGTGGCGCGCAGTGTTCCGATCACCACATCAGGCGGCGCCGAATCGATCTTGACGCGCTCGACGCCGCCCAGCCTGGCCTGCCATTCGCGGGCATAGGGCGCCAGCCCCAGCCCTTTGACCCAGCCGCGCAGCATCTGCGTCGAGCGCCGGGGCTGGCCGATGCCAGCCTGGGCGATCTGGTCGATCTGCGTCCGGCGCTCACCGGTGAGCACCTCCGGCCCGGCCAGCGGGGCGTGGCAGCGCAGCAGAAGCTGAGCGTAGAGGCGGTTCTGCTGGCGTTGTTGCACCGGCGTCGACCACATGAACTCCACGAAGTCGGCGTCGACGCCGGGGGTCAGCGCCAGCACCTTGCGGCTGTAGATCTGGTGCGGCGGCAGTCCGACGCGGCGACGCTTGCGGTTGACCATCTGGAATCTGATCCAGCCATCCTCGCTGTCGGGATAACGCTCCAGCTCGCGCTCCAGTTCCTGCTCGAAGGAGCGCTCGATCTGCTCGAACCAATCGCGCTGCAACAGTTGGCGCAGAAAACGCCGGTTGGCCCGCCGGCTGGCCAGCAAATCGGGCAGGTTGGAGCGCAGCGTGGCGCCGCTCTGGTGGTGGCCGCCCAGGCAAAGGTCCAGACTCAGCCCCTCCCACACCTGCCCCAGCCCGGCGCTCAGCTCCGGGTAGACCTGGCTGATGAACAGGCTAAAGCTGGGAGTCATGCCATCGGCCAGGCAAAACACCTCCAACGCATCGGCCGACCGGTAAAAACCGGGACGAGTGGGGCGGAAATCCAGTTCCAGCCCGGCGACATCGGCCACCTGGCGGGCCAGCAGGCCGTCCAGGCCTTGGGCGAAACCGGCATGCTCCAGGGTCAGCGCCTTGGGCTTGATCCCCTGGCTGAGCAGCACCCCCAGGATCAGCCGTGAGTCCAGTCCGCCGCTGAGCAACAGAGTCGCCTGGCGGTTCGCGTGCGCCGCCCGCGCCACGGCGCTTTGCAGCGCGTCGTGGATGGCTTCCAGCGGCGCGGGTGTCGCGTCGGGCTGCGGCTGGCGGGCGGGGTCGTAGTAGGTGTGAACCTGCGCGCCTTGCGGCTGCCATGTGATCAGTTGGCCCGGTCCCAGCGTCTTGATCTCGCGCCAGAGGGTCTGATGGCGCAGCGTGTGGCCGATGTAGAAAAACTGGCCATAGCCGGCTGGGTCGGGCTGCACATCGGCCACGGCCGCGATCGCCTTCGCCTCCGACGCCACCAGCAACAGATCGTCGCGCAGCAGGTAGTAGAGCGGGTTGAAGCCCAGCCGGTCGTTGGCGATCACCACCTGCCCCGTGTCCCTGCGGGCGGCGATCAACGCGAAGATGCCGGCCAGGCGCTGCACGGCAGCGCCGCGGTGGCCATGCAGCAGCGCGCCGGCCAGGGCCAGCTCGCTCAGATCTGGCCGCGCAGCCAGCTCGCGGTCCAGCGCCTGGCCGGCCGCGGCCACGCCCAGCAGTTGGCCCGCGGCCAGCACAGTCAACGCGGGCTGCGCCACCGTGGCCCAGGCCGGTCCGGCCGCCGCGCCGCCGGGCAGTGTGTCGACCATGCGCAGTTGGCCCGCGGGCAGCTTCAGCGCCTGCATCATGCGCTCTACCAGCGCAGCCAGCTCGGGCTGGGGCAGGTGTGCCGCAAAGGCCGCACACAGCTTGACCGGCGTCATCGCCGACCGGCTGTCTGGCGCGTTTGTCGTCCGCTGATCAGCTTCATTGATTTCCATGTTGGCTCAACCACCTCTCTGCCGTAACTGCTCAGGTGCCGGGCACTTGCGCTTGACTTCGTAGCGTGAATTGGCTTCACGTGTCGCATTGC
>JACSRL010000701.1 GCA_014879765.1 Anaerolinea sp.
CAGATCAGGCCGCATGGTGTGGACAAAGCCGATCACGCTCTCCAGCGTCGGGTAGTCGCGCAGGCTCAGTCCCTCCTGCTGCGGGATGGCGAAGGCCTCACGCACGGCCTGGAAGGTCTCGGCCTGTTTCACCGTGTCGATACCCAGGTCGGCCTCCAGATCGAGATCCAGGTCCAGCATGTCCTGCGGGTAGCCGGTCTTCTCAGCCACGATGCCCAGCACCTGGCTGGCGACAGAATCGACAGAGGGGGCTGGAGGAGCTGGAGGAACTGGAGGTGCAACCGGAGCAACTGGAGCAATCGGAGCAACCGGAGCAGCCGGAGCAACCGGAACAGCCGTGGCAACTGGAGCAACCGGAGCAGCCGGAGCCACAGGAACCTGAGTTCCCCTCTGCAACAACTCCCGCACCGCCGGCATGGGCTGCGGATGATAGCTGGCCGCGGCGTTGCCGTCGCCAGGGGTCGCGGCGCGCACGCAGGGGCCCAGGCCGAAGCGCCATGAGCTGGGGGCGGGGGCGCGGCCGGGGCCGGTCAGCGACTTGACGCGCAGGTTGCGCTTGATCACCTCCAGCTCAGCCCGGTCGTAGCCGCTGGCGCTGTCCAGCCAGTGCTGGTAGCGCAGCTTGTCGTCGATGCGGTCCAGGCCGCCTGGGATGCGCCGGGTCAGGGTCAGCGCGATCTGCGAGCCGAAGCCGGCCGCCAGATGGATCGCGTAGAGCACCGGGTAACGGCCGCCGCGGCTCAGGTTGAGCACGCCCAGATCGGGGTCCACCTCCTTGAAGTTGGGCACCGGCGGAACGATGCCATACTCCAGGATCTTGACCGCGATCACGTCCTCCACGCCGACGCCCATGGGATGGCCGGTGAAGCCCTTGGTGTTGGCCACCACCACATCGCTGGCCGCGTCGCCGAAGGTGTTGCGCAGCGCGATCACCTCGGCCGAGGCGCTGCCGCCGCGGGCCGGGGTGTAGGTCTCGTGCGACATGAAGACGGTCTGGCTGGCCATGGCGTAGCGGTTGACGCCGAAGCGCCGCTCGGCCGCGGCCACCAGGCTCTCCATCACCTGGCTGATGTGATCCACGTCCAGCCGCGAGCCGTGGAAGGCGCTGTTCATGGTCTCGCTGCTCAGCAGCTCGACGATGCCCCTCATGCCGCGCTCGCGCAGCGCGTCCTCGCTCTCCACCACCAGGCCGCAGGCGCCCATGCCCAGGATGGTGCCGTGGCGGCGGCGGTCGAAGGGCAGCGCGGCCTCGTCCACCCGGTCATCGGTAGCCGATGCGCCCAGGGCCAGGAAGCCCGCGCCCACCCATTCCATCAGATTGTCGCTGGTGACGGCGTCGCCGCCCAGCACCAGCACCCGGCGGCAGCGGCCGTTGCGGATCCAGTCCTCGGCCAGGGCAATGCCCTGGGCAGTGCTGGCGCAAGCCGCGTTGACGTGGGCGTTGGGGCCGCGTGCGCCGATGTACTCGGCGAACTGGCTGTGGCCCATGCTCAGGATGCGGAAGATGAAGCGGCGGTCGAAGTTGTAAGGCTCGCGCTCCATCTGCTCGCGCAGGTCGCCGATGCGGCGGCTGATCTCCTGCAAGGTCTGCATGTCGCTGGTGTAGCCGCGCAGATCCTCCAGCATGGCCAGTTGCATGCGGCGGTTTTCCCACCGGTAGTAGTTGCTGAACTCCTCGGCGAAGCGGTCGCCGCCGGGGAAGGCGCTGGCAAAGATCACGCCGGTCTCGTCACGCAGCGCATCCGGCAGCATCCAGCGATCGGGCAGGTATTTGCCGGTGGTGGTCTTGCGCCAGCTCTGCACCAGCGGGATGCCCGCCTCGCGCAGCGCGTCCAGGCCGGCGGCAAAGGCGTACTGGGTGGTGATGTCCAGCGCCTCCACCAGCTTGGCCGGCACGCCGTACTCCTCGGCCAGGTCGAACTCGCCAGAGCGGCCGGCCAGCTTGAGCACCTCGGCCGGGTCGGTGATCACCTGGAAGCTGCCGGTGCCATCCTCCGACTTGACCAGCCGGGTGATGCGCTTGTCCAAAATCCGTTGCCGGAAGCGCTCGGGGATCAGATCGATGAACTGCTCGCCGCGCAGGATGCGCAGGGCGTTGTCGGGATCCATCAGCGGCTTGTGGGGGCCAGGCAGCCCCAGGCCGGTGCCGCTGATCACCACCGAACCCAGCGGGACCTCGTTGCGGTCATAGGGCGCGGGCAGGTGCGAGGTTGCAGGTTGCACGTTGGCCATGGCCTGCTGCAAAACCTGCGCCAGCTGGCCCAGCGCGTCGGCGGGCAGGGATAACCTGTCCTGAGACGAGTCGAAGGATTGAGACATTTCAGGTTCCTTGGCGGGAGCCGGAGTAGAAGGCTGAATATTGCTCTGGCCGGTCTCCGACCGAGCCAGGACGACG
>JACSRL010000035.1 GCA_014879765.1 Anaerolinea sp.
GCGGCTGAGGGCACGGTCGGAGACCGGCCTGAGCGGCTGAGGGCACGGTCGGAGACCGGCCTGAGCGGCCGGGGCGGCGGCTTTTTGCGTGAGAAGAGGGATGGTCGTTTGGCTCCCATAGCCGGCTGGCGCAACGCTGGCGGCCCTGCGGCGGGGAGCTTATCATACCTTGGCGGCAAAGGCAAACCGGCAGCGCGGCGACAACTTGACGAATCATTGGCAGCAACGTAGAATGGCCTCATGTTTGAGTCATTAACCGAAAAACTACAGCGAGTGTTCGACGGCCTTTCCAGCCGCGGCCGCCTGAGCGAGGCGGACGTGGACGCTGCCATGCGCGAGGTACGCCTGGCGCTGCTGGAGGCCGACGTCAACTATAAGGTCGTCAAGGATTTCGTCGCCCGCGTCAAAGAGCGGGCGATCGGCGTCGAGGTGATGAAGAGCCTGACGCCGGCCCAGCAGGTGATCAAGATCGTCAACGAGGAATTGATCGCGGTGCTGGGTGAGCCGGCCAAGCTGGACCTTTCCGGCCCCACGCCGCATGTGGTGATGCTGGCCGGCCTGCAAGGCTCCGGCAAGACCACCACGGCCGCCAAGCTGGCGCTGACCCTGCGCAAGGCCGGCCAGCGGCCGCTGCTGGTGGCGGCTGACACCTACCGGCCGGCCGCGATCCACCAACTGGAGACGCTGGGCAAGCAGCTCGATATCCCGGTACACAGCGAGGGGGACAAGGTCCCGCCGCCCAGGATCTGCGCCAACGCGGTCAGCCGCGCCAGGGAGGCCGCCTACACCGTGGTGATCCTGGACACGGCCGGCCGCTTGCAGATCAACGAGACGCTGATGGAGGAGCTGGATCAGATCAAGGCGCTGGCCAAGCCGCAGGAGATTCTGCTGGTGGCCGACTCCATGACCGGCCAGCAGGCGGTCAACGTGGCCAAGACCTTCCACGAGCGGCTGGGCCTGACCGGGCTGATCCTGACCAAGGTGGACGGCGACGCGCGCGGCGGCGCGGCCATCTCCATGCGCGAGGTCACCGGCGTGCCCATCAAGTACCTGGGCGTGGGGGAGAAGACCGACGCGCTGGAGGTTTTTCACCCCGACCGCATGGCCAGCCGCATCCTGGGCATGGGCGATGTGCTGACGCTGATCGAGCGCGCGCAGGAGAGCATGGATCAGGAGAAGTCCATGTCGGCCGCCAAGCGGCTGATGAAGGGGGAGTTCGACCTGGAGGACTTCTTGCAGCAGATGCAGCAGATGCGCAAGATCGGGCCCTTCAGCCAGCTTCTGGACATGATCCCCGGCTTCAATCGCATGAGCAAGGACATCGCGCCGGACGTGACCGACCAGCAGTTGCGGCGCATCGAGGCGATCATCAGCTCCATGACCCGGGAGGAGCGACGCCACCCGGAGGTGATCAACGGCAACCGCAAGCGGCGCATCGCGCGCGGCTCCGGCACCGAGGTGCAGGACATCAACGAGCTGTTGTCGCAGTTCAAGCAGATCAAGCGCATGATGAAGCAGTTCGGCGGCGACGGCGGCAAGCGCAAGGGGAAGGGCCGCTTCCCCAGCTTTCCCGGCTTCCCTATGGGCTAGAGTTTAGAGAAACCGGGTTTTTGTCTCGTAATGCCCGCACGAGAAAAACCCGGTTTCTGACTAACTATTGACAGGACGAGAGCTTTGTCACCCAGGATTTTGAGCAAACTGTATGAGCCTGGCAGCCTGCGCAATACCGAGAACGGTTTCGAGCTGGCATTCAAGAACACCGTGGCGCCTACCCAGGTGACCGCGGTGGGACCGTTGATGATCGATGGCGTTGCGATCGATCTGGAACGCGCCGTGCTGCGGCTGGAGCGGCCCAGCCGCTCGCTGGGCCGCTCGCCCAGCGTGCGCGAGTGGCAGGTCAAGGCGCTGAACAAGGGCACTGAAAAGGACAAGGACAAAGAGCGCACGCTTTCCTTTGACCTGTTCACCGTGGCCTGGATGGTCGTGCCTGGCCAGCAGCTCCCGCCAGGACCGCATCAAGTGGCGCTGAACATGATGACCAAGGAGGTCGGCGAGATCACGCTGACCGCTGAGGACAGCGTGGCATAACGTTTCTGCTCGAAGTATTTCCGCTCGCGGCGGATCCGTGACCCACCGCCGGGTGCGAGCACGTTGATTGAGTAGGCCGCCGTATCGAAATCAACGTGCTCGCACCCGCCACGAGCGGCACAAAAGCATAGGATTGTGACGACGATGGCCAGTCGTCCACCGGGCAGCATGGGCGCATGTGAGCGGAACCCGATGGGCGCAGGTCGCCCCCTTTGGGTTCCGCTTTTTCACGCCGGCAGATCGCAGATTTCGGAAATTGCCGTGGGTGTGCGGATGCCGGGTTTCGACGATTGAGCCGGTCTTGGCGATGACCGGCAATTTCCGAAATCTCTATGATGGAGAAAGGCTTTATGGCTGAAGAACTGAAACGAACTGCCCTCTACGACGAGCATGTGCGGCTGAGCGGCCGCATGGTGCCCTTTGCCGGCTGGGAACTGCCGGTGCAGTACGACAACACCGGCCCCAGCGTGGAACATCAGACTGTGCGCACCGCGGCCGGCCTGTTCGACATCGACCACATGGGCCAGGTGGAGGTGCGCGGCCCCGACGCATTGCCCTTCTTGCAGCGCACCCAGGTAAGCGATATCAGCGACATGGCCGTGCTGGATGCGCGCTACAGCCTGATGTGCTATGCGGACGGCGGCATCGTGGACGACATCTTCATCTACCGGCTGGGCGAGCAGCGCTGGTGGGTGGTGGTCAACGCCTCCAACCGGGCCAAAGATGTGGCCTGGATGCAGGCGCACAGCCAGGGCTTCGACCTGGAGCTGGAGGATCTGTCCGACCGCACCTACATGCTGGCGCTGCAAGGCCCCAAGGCGCAGGCGATCCTCCAGAAGCTGACGCCGGCCGATCTGGCCGCGATGCCCTTCCACAGCGGCCTGGAGACCACGGTGGCCGGCGTGCCGGCCGTGCTGGGCGCCACCGGCTACACGGGCGAATATGGCTATGAGCTCTTCTTCCCGGTGGAGCAGGCGGCGCTGATCTGGAACACGCTGCTGGACACGGGCAAGGCCGAGGGGCTGCTGCCCTGCGGCCTGGCCGCGCGCGATTCATTGCGCTTCGAGCCCTGCCTGCCCCTCTACGGCCACGAGATCGACCAGGTGACCGACCCCTTCAGCGCGCGGCTGGGCTGGGCGGTCAGCTTCGCCAAGGGCGACTTCGTGGGCCGGGATGCGCTGCTCAAGATCAAGCTGGAAGGGCCGGCCAAGCTGCTGGTGGCCTTCGAGATGGTGGACAAGGGCGTGCCGCGGCCAGACTATCCGGTGGCGGTGGATGGCATGGTGGCCGGCAAGGTGACCACCGGCATGAAGTCTCCCACCACCGGCCGCTTTGTCGGCATGGCCTTTGTCCCGCCCAGCCACAGCAAGCTGGGCAGCAGCATCGACATCATGATCCGCGACCAGCCCAAGAAGGCGGTGGTGGTCAAGCGGCCGTTCTATGTGGCGGCGTACCGGCGGAAATGATGAAGGATGAATGATGAAGGATGAATCCGGATTCCGGAATTCTGCCGTTCATCATTCATCATTCATCGTTCATCGTTCATCATTCATCACTTCAGTTTCAGGAGGCAACAATGGCTTACAAATTCGATCCCAACGTGCGCTATGCCAAGACCCATGACTGGGTGCGCGTCGACGCCGAGCGCGGGCTGGCGGTGTGCGGCATCAGTGACTTTGCCCAGCACGCGCTGTCGGATGTGGTCTACGTGGAGCTGCCCGACGTGGGCACTGAGGTGTCGCAGGGCGATGTCTACACCACGGTGGAGTCGGTCAAGGCGGCCGAAGAGGTCTTTGCGCCGGTCAGCGGCGAGATCGTGGCGGTCAACGCGGCGCTGGAGGATGAGCCAGAGGCGCTGAACAGCGATCCCTACGGCGCGTGGATCATCAAGGTCCAGCCGGCCGACCTGAGCCAGTTGGACGCGCTGATGGACGCCGCGGCCTACGAGGCTTTCGTGGCGGCCGAGGAGGCAGGAGGTCACTGATGCCCTTTATTGCCAACACCGACGCCGACCAGGCGGCCATGCTGGCCGCGGTGGGCGTCGAGCGCATCGAGGATCTGTTCCACGATGTGCCTGAGGCCTATCGCTTCCCGGAGCTGAACCTGCCTGAGGCGCTGAGTGAACTGGAAGTCCTGCGCGAGCTGGCCAGCCTGGCCAATGAAAACGAGAAGCTGGATGAGCTGACCAGCTTCCTGGGCGCGGGCGCCTACCGCCACTTCATCCCCAGCGTGGTGGACTTTCTCTCCGGCCGCTCCGAGTTCTATACCGCCTACACCCCCTACCAGCCGGAAGTCAGCCAGGGCACCTTGCAGGCGGTCTTTGAGTACCAGAGCATGATCGCCGCGCTGACCGGCATGGATGCCTCCAACGCCAGCCACTACGACGGCGCCACGGCCACGGCCGAGGCGGTGATCATGGCGCTGAACACGGTCAAGGGCAAGCGCCATCGGGTCATCCTCTCGCCGACGCTGCATCCGCAGTACCGCGAGGTGGTGCGGACGTATGCGCAGGGGATGGGGCTGGAGATCGTGGGGGACGGCGGGCTCGGTCAGGAGACCGGCCCGAGCAAGGGGCTCGGTCAGGAGACCGGCCCGAGCAATTTGGATGGGAATGATTTTCACGCCCTGCTAGAGCTGTGCGACGCCAAGACGGCCTGCGTGGTGGTGCAGAACCCTGACTTTCTGGGCACTATCCACAGCCCGCAGGAGATGCAGGCCCTGGCCGACGGGGTACACGCCCACGGCGCGCTGCTGGCGGTGGCGGTGGATCCCATCAGCCTGGGGCTGTTCACCCCGCCCGGCCACTGCGGCGCGGATATCGTCATGGGCGAGGGGCAGAGCCTGGGCATTCCGCTCAACTTCGGCGGGCCCTACCTGGGCTTCTTCACCATGCGCGAGAAGGATGTGCGCAAGTCGGCCGGCCGCATCGCGGGCGAGACGGTGGACCTGGACGGCCGCACCGGCTATGTGCTGACCCTGAGCACACGTGAGCAACACATCAAGCGCAGCCGCGCGACCAGCAACATCTGCTCCAACCAGGCGCTGATGGCGCTGCGCGCGGCCATCTATCTGGCCACCATGGGCAAGCAGGGGCTGCGCAGCGTGGCCGAGCAGTGCTACCACAAGGCGCAATACGCGGCCACCAAGATCGGCATGCTGCCGGGCTATGAGATCGTCAACCGAGGCCCCTTCTTCAAGGAGTTCGTGGTGCGCTGCCCGCTGCCGGTGGCCGATGTCAAGGCGCACCTGCTGCTGGAGTGGGGCATCATCCCCGGCTATGACCTGACCCAGGACTACCCGGAGCTGGGCCAGTGCCTGCTGGTCTGCGTCACGGAGATGAACACGGCCGAGGAGATCGACGCGCTGGCTGAGGCGCTGGCCGAGGCGGCTGAGCTGGCCGTGGACGCCGAGGCGTTCGTGCTCGAGATGGAGTTAAGGTGATGATCGAACCAACTGTCTACGAACTGTCCTCGCCCGGCCGCCATGGCCCGCTGCTGCCGGCGCTGGATGTGCCGGCCGCGCCGCTGCCTGACGCCGCCTTTCTGCGGCCGGCCGATGCGCTGCCGCTGCCGGAGCTGAGCGAGCTGGACGTGGTGCGCCACTTCGTGCGGCTGAGCCAGAAGAACATGTCCATCGACACCACCTTCTACCCGCTGGGCTCGTGTACCATGAAGTACAACCCCAAGGTGAACGAGAAGGCGGCCAGCCTGCCCGGCTTCACCAATCTGCACCCCTTGCAGGACGCGGAGATGACCCAGGGGTCGATGCAACTGCTGTTCGAGCTGCAGGTCTATCTGGCGGAGATCAGCGGCTTTGCGGCGACAACCTTGCAGCCGGCGGCCGGCGCGCATGGCGAGCTGACCGGCGTGCTGATGATGCGCAAGTATCACCTGGATCGCGGCGACGCCAAGCGGGTCAAGATCCTGGTGCCCGACTCGGCGCACGGCACCAACCCGGCCACCACCAGCATGGCCGGCCTGCAGGTGGTGGAGCTGCCCTCGGACGCGCGCGGCAATGTGGATCTGGAGGCGCTGAAGGCCAACCTGGATGACACGGTGGCCGGCCTGATGCTGACCAACCCCAACACGCTGGGCCTGTTCGAGGAGCACGTGCTGGAGGTGACGCGGCTGGTACACGAGGCGGGCGGCCTGGTCTACGGCGACGGCGCCAACCTGAACGCGATCATCGGCGTGGCCAAGCCGGGCCAGCTCGGCATCGACGTGATGCACTTCAACCTGCACAAGACCTTCAGCACTCCGCACGGCGGCGGCGGCCCCGGCGCCGGCCCGGTGGCGGTGGTGGAAAAGCTGGCCCCCTTCCTGCCCGGCCCGCTGGTGGCGGTGGAACAGGTGGACGGTGAGACCCACATCCACAGCGACGACTACGATCACGACGAGCACGAGGGCTATCGCCTGGTCTGGTACACCCCCTCCAAGTCGATCGGCCGGGTGCGCAGCTACTGGGGCAGCTTCGGCGTGCTGCTGCGGGCCTACACCTACATCCGCATGCACGGGCCGGAGGGGCTGCGCCGCATCGCCGAGAACGCGGTGCTCAACGCGAACTACCTGAAGGCGCGGCTGCTGGCCGAGGGTTCCTATCCGGTGGCCTATGCCGACCGCACCTGTATGCACGAGTTCGTGGCCCAGGGCATCCTCGAGGGCGCGCCCGGCGTACACACCATGGACATCGCCAAGCGGCTGATGGACTACAACTTCCATCCGCCCACGGTCTACTTCCCGCTGATCGTCAAGGAAGCGTTGATGATCGAACCGACGGAGACCGAGAGCAAGGACACGCTGGACGCCTTCGCCGACGCGCTGATCCAGATCGCGCAGGAGGCGCGGGAGCAGCCGGAGCTGCTCAAGGACGCGCCGCACACCGCGCCGATGAAGCGGCTGGATGAGGTGAGGGCGGCGCGGGAGTTGATTTTGTGTAGGTGTTGATTTTTTAGCCCCTGCCCCTCTCCAGTTTCGGAGAGGGGCAGGGCAGATGAGTTTGGGGGGATGAGCGGATAGGTTTGTAGAATCGTGAGAGTAAGTTGATAGGTCAGGGAGAGTCCTTGGGTGATATACTTATTGAGGTTGGTTGCAATGTAGATCGGATGGAGCGTCTGAGTTAGTTTTGCGGGCACACGTCTCAATAGGCTGACTACTCTGAGTCGTATTTATGACTTAGCGAGGTGGTTTGATGGAATTGTACCAGCATTGCTGGCTAAAGAAGACGAAAAGGGTCGCATACGTGAAGCCATATCCTTGCTAACTGAGGCGATACAACTCGCTGATGATCCTGACTATAGATTGTTTAGAGCCTCTCTGTATTATTCTTTGAAAGAGAAGCAATCTGCCTTGAAAGATGTGGAACATCTTTTAGCAACCGCTGGGAATAATCAAGATCAATATCTCGAAGCACGGAAATTAAAGGATGAGATTGAGACCCTTCCTGAAGGTGGATGTTTCATAGCGACAGCCGTATATGAGACTCCGTATAGCCCTGAGCTGACTGTGCTACGGAACTTTCGAGATCAGGTTCTATTGGATTCTTCGGTTGGAAAAGCTGTGATTTCTTGTTACTACATGATTTCACCCAGTATTGCTCGCCAGTTGAGCAAATCCCGCAGGGCGAAGCTGGTCGTGCGTGTTGCCCTGCTTGATCCATTTGTCGCACTGTTAAATCGGAATCGGAGGAACGACCATGGCTAATATGCTGATCCTTGAGGACAGACGTCACGATCCTTGGCGCAAAGTCAGCGTCCGTATCTTTTGGGATGGCGGAGGTCAGGACGGAGTATGGGTAGGCGAATCTGGTAGAGGTGAATTCGGCGGCAGCGGAGTGATCAGATATATAGTAGCTGGCGGCGAGGAGATTGTGCCTACGCCGCGCAGAGTAGATGGACGCACCACAGTTATTGCAGTCTCCAGAAATACCCATTAGCAAGCCTTCTGGTGGCGTTGCATCGATGTTTGGGTGGTGGAGGGGGCAAGTTGGGCCACGAAGACGCGAAGATGCACGAAAGCACAAAGCGCGAAGGTCTCGAAACGCGCCGGTTTCGCGGTCTTCGTGCTTCGTGTCTTTGGGTTTCTTCGCGATCTCGTGATCCAAGCACTCGTCGCCACGATCGGAGCCTGACCGGCTGGGCTGGTTGCGACGGTGGCTGGTGGAGGAGCTTCGGTGTGACGATATCTCACGTATATTGGCGTCAGCGTTTGTCCACATACGACAACGCCGGGGGATGAAGCCCCCGGCTACAAAACGGCGCCCGTTGAACCGGGCTGGCGCGTGGTGAGCACGGTTTCCAGCCCAGTTGACCGGGCGCTGTTTTGTAGCCGGATCGATTGACGCTTGTACTGGCGTCAGGTGCAAGTGTCGCCCGGCTGGTTGGCATGGGCACGTGCATCCCCTTATTTGCGCGGGCGTATCCTTCGGGATACAATACATCCATATCGAAATCCGCCAGACCGAGGTCTATGCCAACTGGTTCGCAAGATTGCGTGACCGGCAGGCGCGTGCGCGCATTGATGTCCGTATCCGTCGCTTGTCGTTGGGCAATCCTGGCGACGTCAGGCCAGTGGGCGAGGGCGTCTCCGAATTGCGTATTGACTATGGCCCCGGCTATCGGGTGTACTTCGTTCAGCGAGGACTGGAGTTGGTGATCTTGTTGGCTGGCGGCGACAAGCGCACGCAAGACCGTGACATTCAAGTTGCGCTGGAGTTGGCGCGTCAGATGTAGGTGATGAGCATGGAACAGAAAAAGATCGAAACCCGCCCCTGGGATCCGGCTGAGCACTTCGAAACCGAAGAAGACATGACAGCCTATCTGGATGCTGCGTTGGAAGATGGTGACCCGGCGTTGGTCGTGGCCGCGTTGGGCGACATTGCGCGCGCCAAGGGAATGACACAGATTGCTCGCGAAGCGGGACTAGGACGCGAGAGCCTATATAAGGCGCTCTCGACCACCGGCAACCCGGAGTTTGCGACGATTCTCAAAGTCGTGCGGGCTCTGGGTTTGCAGTTTCATGTGCAGGCGACACGCGCATAGCAAGCATGTTGATCCATCAATGGGGCTGGGAGATCGGTGCGCTGGTGGGCTGATTGACATCGCCAGCAGTTGGGCTATAATCGGGGCAGGAGAACCAACCAATCATGGCACAAGTAGCAACTGTAGAAGCGATTTATCAAGATGGTGTGTTCAAGCCGTTGCGCCCGGTACGACTGGCCAACAACACGCGGGTTGAGATCAGGATTGCACAAAACATGGAAGCCATCATCGATGACAGCGATCTGGGGCCGTTAGCGGGTGCTTTTCCTGAACTGGCGTCTCTGACCGATGCTGACATCGAATGGGCGAAGGATCAATGGCAACGAGGGCTGCAACGACAGCTTGATTTGCTTAGGGATAATGGCGACACCGAATGAAAATCTATGTGGCAGACACCCATGCGCTGATCTTTTATCTCAGCGATCCGGCCCGGTTAGGCAGCCGCGCGCGTAATGCCTTTGTGGAGGCGGTCCGTGGTGAGGCGGAGATCGTTCTACCCGTGATCATCTTTGCCGAGTTGATATTCGCTGTCGAGCGAGGCCGGGTCAGGCTTGATGTAGCGAGCGTCGTGCAGCAGGTGAGGGACACCTCGTTTTTCCAAGTGGCGTCGCTGACACTGGAACATCTGCTTATTATTCGCACGATGACAGGGATTAGGGAACTGCACGATAGAATTATTACAGCCGAAGCGCTGGCGCGGCAAGGTGTTCTGATTACGCGAGACGCTACTGTGCGCAAATCTGGCATTGTGCCAACGGTATGGTGATTGGCCTTGCGTTAGAGGTAGTGGGTTTGGCTTTCACCGGTTGGTGGTCGATGCGGGCGAAAGCGACGCGGTGTCGCTGGTAGGCTACTACATGAGGTCAAGACTTTCGTAGGTTTCTGGACCTGTCTTCATCCGAATGGCCACGATCCACACGATGCCCGCGTCCTCGTCGAGTTGATAGATAATGCGCCAGCCGTTGAGGTAGAGGCGGTACACGTCGGGCCGGCCACGCAGCTCCTGGGCCCCGGCAGGGCGCTGTTGCCTGGCCAGCCCCTCGATGGTGCGCCGTGCTCGCTGACGGTAGCGACCGGGAAGACCGATCAGTGCTCGCTTGGCTTCGTCTGAGAACTTAACCCGGTAATTCACCGGCCGCCTCCAATAGGTCAAGTTCCTTCCATACCTCCTCCATGTCGTAGGTGGGTGCGCCTTCTGCGATGCGTTGGAGCACGGCATCGGCAAAGCGGATGTCCTCCTCTTCTTCCACGCGCGCGACATATTCGGCCAGCGCGTGGCGCACGACGTCGGAGACCGTTTCTCCGCGGATCACCGCTGCTGCCTTGGCTTGTCTGCGCAGCGCCAAAGGCACCTTGACCACAAGGTTGACTGTGCTGGTTGTCATGGCTCATGCTCCTTGTTCGGTAAAGCTAACGTTATCCTGATTGTATCTCGGACCTGGTCTCGGTGCAAACCTGAAATGGTAGCCATAGTATGGCATAAGTAGCAACTGTAGAAGCGATTGCTGACATCGAATGGGCGAAGGATCAGTGGCAACGAGGGTTTCAGCGGCAGCTCGATTTGCTTAGGGATGACGGCGACGCAGAATGAAAATCTAGGTAGCAGACACCCATGCGCTGATTTTCTATCTCAGCGAACCGGCCCGGTGCCAGCCCAGTTGACTGGACGCTGTTTTGTAGCCGGATTGATTGACATCTGCACCTGACGCAAGTGTCGTCCGGGACTGGCCAAGCGCGACCGGGGTGAGACGCATTTGTCTGTGTATCTCATTCGTGGTACACTCCCCTATGAATTAGATTGCGTAGATAACTGGAGATACCCATGAACAAGTCTGCCATGATCCGTGCCCGCGTCGATCCCCAGTTGAAAGATGAAGTCGAAGACCTCTTTGCGCAGCTGGGGCTTTCGACTACCGAAGCGATCACCCTCTTCTATCGACAGGTCAAGCTCAACCGTGGCTTGCCCTTCGATGTGCGCATCCCCAACGCCGTCACGCAGCGCACCTTTGCCGAGACGGACGCTGACGAGAACATTGTTCGCTGCGACGATGCGCAAGACATGTTCACCCGGCTGGGGATTTGATGCGCGCACCCAGCTATACTCGCCAGTTTGAGCGCGATCTGCGGCTGGCGCAGCGGCGCGGGAAAGATATCGAGAAGCTCAAGACGGTCGTGACGGCGTTGATCAACGAGGAACCCCTGGCGGAGCGCTTTCATGACCACCCCCTGAAAGGCAACTAGCGGCCGGCGTGTGCCATCTTGAGCCGGATTGGTTGCTGATCTACAAGTTGCATGGAGACGAAGTCATCTTCGAGCGCACGGGGCGGCATTCTGATCTGTTTGAGTAGCCCGTCAGGATGCGGCTGGGGACGCAGGGCGACAGCCAGTGTTGACCCGGCTACACCGCGGCGTCCTGTCGACGGGGCCGGGAGGTGGGTGCGCACATGCCAGCCTGGTTGACCGGGCGATGCTTTGTAGTCGGATCGATTTACACCTGTACTTGCGTCAGGTGTAAGTGTCGCCCGACGGGTTGGCATGAGCACTCGTGTCCACATACGACAACGCCGGGGAATGAAGTTCCCCGGCTACAAAACGGCGCCCGTTGAAACGGGCTGGCGCGTGGTGAGCACGGTGGTCAGCCCGGTTGATCGCGTGTTGCTTGGTAGCCGGGTCGATTGACACCTGCACTTGCGTCAGGTGCAAGTGTCGTCCGGCGGGTTGACATGGACACGCGCTTCCTCATGCGAGATCGCCGGGGGATGAAGTCCCCCGGCTACAAAACGGCGCCCGTTGAAACGGGCTGGCGCGTGGTGAGCACGTCTGTCAGCCCGGTTAATCGGACGCTGTTGTGTAGCCGGATCGATTGACACCTGTACTGGCGTCAGGTGCAAGTGTCGCCCGGCGAGTTGGCGGCACGCGCGTCTTGTGATCATCGATACATTAGCGGGTGCGTGTCTGCGGTGCTGGCTGGTTGGGTTTGGCTGATGCGGTTGGTGAATTTGTCGTAACTACAAAATGTAGTTATACTTGTGTCATGGCATTCCAATGGGACGAGCACAAACGCGTCAGCAATCTTCGCAAGCACGGCATTGATTTTCGAGATGTCGTTTCGATGTTTGCGAGTGACACCGTGCTGATGGAAGATGATCGCTTCGAGTATGGAGAAACCCGCTTTGTCTCATTGGGACTGCTCCGAGGGCGAGTGATCGTCGTTGTTCATACTGAACATGGCGATGTGACGCGTATCATCTCGGCCCGAAAGGCGACCAACTATGAACAAGACATCTATTTTCGAGGAATCGTTGACTGACTGGGATCGACTTGATGCCATGCAGGATGAGGATATTGACCTGAGCGATATCCCGGAGATCACGCCGGAGATGTTTGCCAAGGCAGTCGTGCGCCGCGGTCTCAAACAACCGCCTGCCAAGCAGCAGATCACGATCCGCTTGGATGACGACGTATTACGCTGGTTCCGCACGCAGGGTGATGGCTACCAGACGCGGATCAACGCACTGCTGCGCGCATACATGGAAGCACATCAGACTGAGCCGGTAAGGTAATGACATCGGCAAGTGTGAAGTTCCCCGGCTATATAACAGCGCCCGTTGAAACGGGCTGGCGCGTGGTGAGCACGCCTGTCAGCCTGGTTGACCGGGCGCTGTTTTGTAGCCGGATCGGTTGATACCTGCACTGGCGTCAGGTGCAAGTGTCGCCCGGCGGGTTGATGGGTACGTGCAGTTCTCGAACCTGATCGTGACCGCTGAACGGCGTCATGTCCGCATGGTCACATCCCTGGGCCGGAAAACGGTGCTTTGACAGCACGTGGTCGCGATGATAGAATGGGGCTGGTTGCTCAGGCTGGCATCCCATGTGCAGGAGTGGTAAAAGTACTGTCGAACACCGTGACCCTGGACCCGATACTCGATGCTACGTAAATGTCGCACAGGAGGCAGATGCGATGGTTGTTAAAGCGCTTTATCACGATGGACTGCTGAAACCGATCAAACCCATCGATCTCGCCGACGGTGAGTGGGTCGAATTGGAAATCACCCGGCGCGTGTCGCGTCAGCCGGCCAACATTATTTCGCTCAAAGGGATCTGGAACCAGCATAGCCTGCCAGCAGACGAAGATGATTGGGTTTCAGCCGCCATCGCCGAGATTCGGCGTGAGACCAATCTCAAGCTTGAACGCCTGGCCGCGGAGTTGAGCGAGGCGTTGGCAAATGACTGACTCGACTGTTGTGTTTTGGAATCATAAAACCAACCCAGCAGTAGACTGGGGTAGTTGTTTGGAGAATA
>JACSRL010000791.1 GCA_014879765.1 Anaerolinea sp.
GGCGTGCGCGTCACCGAGGAGGAGATCGAGCGGGCCAAGGATCTCTACTACCGCTTGGCCGGGTGGGATGTGGAGACGGGCAACCCGACGGCGGCGCGGCTGGCGGAACTGGGGATTGGGTGGGCGGTGGAATGAGAGATTGGAGATTGGAGATTGGAGATTAGGAGATTGAGCAATTGGGAGTGTTGGCGCTCGTTGTGTTGAGATTGACGGAGGGTGGCGGCGGAGAGGCTGTCACTCTCTTTTTGTTTCAACGGTGAAGCGGAGTGCGCACAATTTTCTAGGTGGCGACAAGGTCGTCCAAGTCGAGCGGTGGACGACCAAGCAGCAGATTGATGAAGACACATATAGTGTGAGCAGGACCTTACGAATCAAGCGATTTGGTAATGCCAGAGATCATGCGCACGCATCAATGAAGCTTTTGTCAACGATGGCGACGCCTTGAAAGTCTGCAAAGAGCTCTTCCAGGAGTTGGCTATCGCGTGGGCGAGCAGGCAAGAGCGCATCAGGTCAAGCGACGACTGCCACCTGACCTGAATTCCAATCTACTGGCTGCCCTGCATGAGCGGCAGGAAGAGGGTACTCTGCCGGGGGGAGACAGGGCTACAAACGCTGGGAATTGTAATTTCGGCAACGGCGTTGCAGCCTGGCGCGTTGTCGGCAATGGTGATGGCGCCCTCGACGCCACCGGTCGAGAGAACGGGATAGAGGCCACAACTGCATGTGCTCAGCACAGCGTTGGTTGTCACGGTAAGATTATCCCCGATCTTCCTGACTGCGGCCAGCCCGTTGAGATTCTGCAGGGCTGGATTGTTTCGTATCTTCAGGGAACCCCGAATCGCACCGAGCGAAGCGAGCGCGTCGACATTCACCAGCGCGTTGTTGTCTTCGACAGAGAGATTGCCGGGATCCTCAAAAGAATATTCGAAGCCGACGGAGGTGACGCCGTCCAGTCCGCCCAGGGTCGTGAGGGCGTCGTTATCCCGGATCGACAGCGTGCCCGCGACAGACGAGAGACCGGATAACCCGCTGATGCTCGTAAGGGCGTCGTTATTTCTGAGATAGAACCCTGCGCCGATGGAGGTAAGCGAAGAGAGACCGTCGAGAGTTGGGAGGACGGGGTTATCAGCGATGCCCAGAAAGCCCCCAACCGAGGCCAACGCCCCCAGGCCGCTGATGTCACTGAGGGACCCATGGCCGGATACTTCCAGATCCTCACCGATAGACGAGAGGGAGCGGAGGCCGGCGAGGTTTGGAAGCGCCGTGTTATTGCGCAGCGACAAGACCCCTTCAATCACCGTCAGATCGGCCAGCCCATCGAGGTTCTGAAGCTTGGGGTTGTCCCAAATAAACACGTTGCCAAGCGCAAGGAATATGACATGTCCGGAATCGTGGGTCTCCGTCAGGACGCGGACGGACGTGAGTCCGGAAAGCGCATCGACGTTGGCGAGAACAGGGTTGTACAAGATACTGAGACTCCCCAACGAGGGCGGCGTCGGCAGCCCCGCCAGTGTGGTGAGCGCACTGTTGCCGCGGATGCTGATGGATACGGGGGCGCCCGCGCCAGAGGGGCGGAAGGTGCTTCCAGCCAGCCCGCTGATGTCAGCCAAGACGCCGTTGTCTCTGATATTGAGACCTTCGTACGAGGCTGTGATCCCGTCGAGGTTTTCAAGTGCGCCGTTGCGTGCAATCACCAGGCTCGTGGTGGTGGCCTTCAGACCGCTCAGAATTTTGAGCGCAGGGTTGTCGGCGATCTCGATCTCCCTGTCAACCGAAGCGAGGGCATGGAGCCCTAGCGCCGCAAGAACACTGTTGCCTTCGATAGTCAGTTTGCCGCCAATCGACGTGAGCGCACCCAGGCCACCGAGGGTCTGGAGCCCACTGTTGTTGCGGATGGTCACGTCGCCGCCGGTTGCGGTGATGCCCCCCAGCCCGCTGAGACTCTGGAGGGCCAGGTTGTCCTGGATGACAAGCCCGCCGCCAAGCTGGGTGAGGCTGCTCAGGGGCGCAAGCGACGTGATGTCGGCCCCGCTGATCCACAACCCCCTCGCCATTCCAGTGCAGTTGAGCGAACCGAATTGATTGACCTGCTCTTGCGACTGCAGGCCGAGAAATATGTCGCTGCTCCCGCTGTCGCATGGCGTTTGCGCCCGCGCCACAGGCGTCGTCAGCGCCAGACCAGCCAGCAGCAGCGCCAGCACGACTATCCCTCTCCGCCCCAATCTCCAGTGCCGTCTCCACCACACCCTGTAACTCATTGCAGTCTCCTTTCCTAAATTTGGACAAGCCGGAAGCAGTGTTGATCCACGAAGGGACACCAGATTTCCTTGCGCGCCTTCTCACCTCTTCGTGATCCTTCGTGTCCTTCGTGGATCAAAATTCTACGTGACAACAAAAACCTGAGAACTTCAACGCACGACGAGCGGCAGGTGCAGCGTGTGGGTGGACGGCGGCGCCTCCCCCGCCACCAGCAGCGCGTCGATGCCCGACGCCGTGCTGTTGGCGCCGACGACGATGGGCGTGGCGCTAGCCAGATCGGGCTTGCCGTCGTAAAACACTCCCTGGTAAGGAGTGTAGGTTGTGCAGCCGGTGCGCACAGAGACGCCCTCGTACTCGATGAAGTAGGCACCCGGACGCAGCCAGTTGAACTCAAAGACGCCGGGCGCATCGAGCGAGGTGTACTGAGAATCAAGCAGATAACCCGTCGCGTCGTAAAGGTGAACCAGGGTGGAAAGCGACCCTCTGTCTGTAGCGACATAGCCGGTGATGCTGCCGCCGTCTGCGGGGAGCGTGAAGTCGATGTCTGGCTGCGTTGCGCCCGCAGCTACAGCCACAGGCGTGGCTGCGGCAAAGGTCGCAGCACCGCTGTAGAACTCGAAACCGAGTCCGCCTTGCGATGGGCTGCGAACTTCGGCCGGAACGGAGAGCGGGGGGAGATCGAGCGCGTCCGCTTGGGGGTCTCCACCCCCCATTCCTGTGGGTTGGACGAGGAGATAGTAGCTGCCAGGTGCAAGCGCGCCTGTGGTGTAGGCGCCATCACTGCCGGTGTAAACGCTGTCCACCCGCTGCCCCTGCTGATCGATCACCTGCACGAGCGCGGCGACTTCGGCGGCGCCGGTGGCTTCCCTGATGACGCGCCCGCGGATGCGCCCGCCGCGGGCAAGCTGTTCATCGGCGGTGGTGACCGCAGGCGCAGTCACCTGCACGGCTTTGGCGTCATCTCGATCAGCTTGATCGGAATGCCACTCGCCGTGGTAGTCTGTCGCAGGGGCGCCGGCAGGCCCCGGCGGTGGCTTGAACTGGAGAACGTAGACACCATCGGGAAGGCCACTGCTGCGATAGTTGCCGCCTGCGTCCGTGCGCAACTGGGCCTCGTAGCTGTAGACGGCGTCGCCGTCCGACGTGGACTTGCTGTAAACGGTGACGACGACATTGGGCAACGCCGCGCCCGTGTCCGCGGCCGTGACGCGCCCACTGATCAACCCGCCGCGCGCTACGGCAACGTCTGCGACGGCGGGCTGCCCCACCTGCACCTGCACGTTCTGACGCTCATTGCTAAGGTAGACAGACACCTTCTGATCGTTCGACAGCGCAGGGTACGCTTGCAGGCGATAAGTGCCCGTGATCAGACCGGTCATTGTGTACATGCCGCGGGCGTCCGTTCGGGCAAATTTTCTGCTGTCGGTGAACTCATCACACAGGGTGGGCGCCGCGCCGTCCAGGGAGGCGGACACGGACACACCAGCGAGCGGCGCACCGCTGTCCGCGGCGGTTATGCGGCCGCGGACAATGGCGCCCTGCGCGAGCGTCACGTCTGCCGTCTGCGTCATACCCAGCGTGACGTCGACCGCATCCGCCTCAGCCAGCGTGTAGGCGTCGCTGTAGAACTCATCCAGATAGTCGCCGCCAGATGTGCGCACATGCAGATAGTAGGCGCCCGCGGGCAGCGCGTAAAAATGATAAGCGCCGAAGGCAAGATCCGTCCGGTAGGGGGTGTGGCTGTTCTCGCTGGTGTAGAGATCGACGTAGACCTCGGCGTCCAGGGGCGGCCCGCCTGCTTCGGGCAAGATCTGGCCCTCGATTGCCCCGCCCAGCTCCAGCGCGGCGTTGGCAGTGAAGACCTGGCCGGGCTGCAGGTCGACTGGCGCTGCCTCCGCCAGGGTCGCTTTGTCGTTGTAGTATTCGGGGAGGTGGCGGGAGACAACATCGTCTGGTCCAAAATCACGGGGACGAAATCGCACGTAGTAGCTGCCCGGCTCCTCCAGCGCAATCTGGTACGCGCCATTTTCATCCGTCCGATCAGATCGGATTCCCCCTGCGTCCTCCAGGTTATTGACGGGAATCGCTTCGACCTCAACGCGCGCAAGCGGCTGTCCTGTTGCCGCAGAGGTGACGACGCCGGAGATCACGGGTCCCTGCATGGGAGTGGCATCCGCACCGCTTCCACCCGTTGGCTGCGCAAGCACGCGCGGCGGGTTCAGCACGGCTGCTATCGCCATCAACAAGGCGGGGATCAAGGTGAGCAACAAGATCGATTGGCGTTTCATGTGGGTTTCCTCCTGAGATAGCTGCGAATCCAATGTTCTTCTCTGGAAGAGGGGGAGCGGAGCGGACGGGGCGCCGCCACCCCCCGAGGTTTCCTACTCTTCTCGGCTCGCCCCTTCGCCTGGCACTTCCTGCCTGGCCTCGCCTGGCTGGGGGGTGTCAACGTCTGGCTGGGGGGTGTCAACGTCTGGCTGGGGGGTGTCAATGCGCCAGATGATGAAGTCGTCAAAGGCAACCTGTAAGCCTCCTTCACCAAAGGCGCCGGCGGCGACACCGGCAGCGCCTGTACTTAGGCTGCTGTCCCCAACCTGCGCCACCATCTGGTCGTTGATCAGCAGAATGGCGGAATTGTCGTTCACCAGCGCGCCCAGCCGGTTGCGGTCGTTCTCTTCGGGTGCAATGGCGCCGGACTCGGTCCAGTCGAGCAGCAGCGTCCACTCGTCCTCCACCTGTTTGTAGACGGTGTACCAGCCGTCAGAGATGGTGAACCAGTAGAAATTGTCGTCGTCCTGGTAACGGAAGAGCAGCCCATATTCGGCCTCGCTGACCTGCTGCTCAGCCCAGACATCCACCTCGACCAGATAGTCAGTCAGGTTCAGGTCGATGACGTCGGGACTTACGTACCAGAAGGCGATGCCATCTGCCTCGATCTGGGCGTGGTAGGCGCCCTCTTCAACGAAGAAGGACGCGTCTTCATCGCCCTCATCGGCCCAGGCGTCGCTGGTGCGGCGGAAACTTTCGGCGTAGAGCGGATCGTTCGCGCGCAGCTCTGCCAGCCGCTCTGCAACGGTCGTCGGTGGAGCACTATCATTCTCTTCGTCCTCTGCGCCCGCTGCCACAGCCTCGACTGCCCACAGCTCCAGGTCGTCGTACGCCACTACAAAGCTCCCGTCGGCGCTGCGTCCCACTGCCGTCAGCCCAATCGTGCCCGGCGGCGTCTCGATGCCCCCAACCCGATCAATCTGCTGGTCGTTGACAAAGAGCTTAATCTGGTCGTCCTGCACGAGCACCCCCAGCCGGTTCACTGCGCCGGGGACGGCAGCGATGGCGTCAGAGGCGGTCCAATCCACGAGCGTCTCCCACTCGTCGTCCACCTGGCGCTGTAGCGTGTACTCGTCCCCGGTGAGCCAGAAGCTGAGGAAGTTGTCGTCGTTACGATAGCCAAAGACCAGCCCGTAGATGCCGGCCTCCGGATCGGCGGGCGCGGCGTCCACCTCCAGCAGGAAGTTGGCCGGCATCTGATCGATCAGCGCCTCGCTGAGCGCGTAGGAGACCAGCTCCGGTTCCAACGCTTCGATCTGCAGAGTGCGGTTGCGGTAGGCAAATTCGTGAGATTCCCGCTCAGGCAGGAACCAGTCACCGCTGGCGCGACGGAACTCATCGAAGTAGACCGCTTCCTGATTGCGGATGAGGTTCAGATCGCCGAGCGCCGGCTCCTCCATTGCCGCTGCCTCCGGCGCCTCTGGCGTGTCCAGCAACCACAATGTCACGTCGTCGACGATCAATTCGACTGCCCCAACCACGCTCAGACCAATGCTGCCTGTTTCCAAACTGGCATCCTCTGCCGCGCCCACAACCTTGTCGTTGATGAGCAGCGTGATCTGGTCGCCCTCCACCAGGACGCCCAGACGGTTGACCGCCCCCTCGCCGCTGTCGATTGCGTCCGTCCCGGTCTCCTCGATCAATGTCTCGATCTCGCCGTCGATCCGTTTGGCCAACAGGTACTGGTCTTCCGTGATCATGAACATGTAGAAGTCGGCCGCATCCCAGTCCACGCGGAACAGCAGACCATAACTGGCTTCGGCGTCAGTTGCATCCTCGGCCAGGGCAATGTCCGCTTCGAACAAATAGTCAGTGAACGTCATGCCGGCAAGCTGACTGTTCAGCACCGCGCCGCCGGCGCCCTCCTCAAGAACTTGCACGGAATAATCCTCTACCCCGCTGCGATGCAGGGCCACAAAGGCGTCGCCCCCCATCAGCCAGCTCCCCTCCCAGGTGGCGAAATCGTCGCTGAAGAAGGGATCACCGTTGCGGATCGCGTCCAGGCGCTCCTCCAGGGCCGCCAACTCCTCTGCGGGCATGACTGTCACTGGGGGATCGGGCGTCGCCGTGGGCTGCACCTCCTCGACCTCCTCCAGCGCCTCCAGGTCCCAGAAGGTGAAGTTGTCGAAGGCGACCTCCAGCGGACCGGCGTCCGATCCGGTGATCAGCACGCCCACTTCACCTGCGACTGGATTGGGATCGCTCACCGTGGCCAGAAGCTCCCCGTTCGCCAGCAGGCTGATCCGGTCGCCCTCGGCCAGGACGCCCAGGCGAATTACCCCCGCTTCATCCAGGTCGATGGCAGGCGAAAAGGTCGGCTCAACCACGAAATCGAAGGCGCCGCGGTCCACCTTGATCAGCGCATATTCGCCCTCGGTGGTGACGAGGAAGAGATGGGATTCGTCTGCATCCGAGCGAAAAACGAGACCCAGTTCACTGTAGCCGTACAGTTCCACGGGCGCGGCGTCCACCTCCATCAGAAAATTCTGCGCCGTGACATCGGCGACGCCGGCCAGCAACGGGACGTCCAGCGGCGTCTCGATGCGCAGGGAGTAGACATCCTCCACGACGCCGATGAAGTTGCCCATGGCGTCGGCGTCCTCGCTCCAATCCCCTGGCAGGGTGCTGAAGTCATCCCTGAACGTTGGCTCCTGTGCGCGAATGTCGAGAAGACGCTCCTCGACATTCGCGTCCTGCTGCACCGGCGCCGCCAGCACCCCTGCTGTAGCGGCAATGAGCAAGAGGTAAATCAGAATCAACCCTGTGCCGATTCTCCATTTCACGAGCTTTTCTCCTCTCTAAAACTGGTTAGGTCTGATGAACCGTCGCGGCTTCTTTCCTCGGATGAAGCAGAGAGCGTCGCGTAAGTCTCGATCACTTGCCACAGATCCGCTGCGCTCCGGAACGGCTGCCGCCAGCCTTCCTGGGCGTCGCTGATTTGACCGGTGATGCTGCCGTCCTCGGTCTGCCAGATGCGGATGATAAATGAGCGTTGATAAGCGGCCACGCAGTTGCCTCTGAGTCTGTGATGAGGTGAAAACAAGCAACGGTGCAACACTAGCAGAGGGCTGTGAACAAGCTGTGAACGGGGGCAGACGCAACCGTGTCAGCGATGATCTTCCTTGTGCAAGGGAGGTTCAGGCGCGCAAAAGTGGAGACGGCAAGCGCGCCCCTGGAGGTGTTTCTATTTCATTGACATCTGTGGGCGTGCGCTCGTCTATATCTCCTTCCCCTGGCGCAGACGCTCGGCGATCCACTCGGTCTGCGGGGAGGGAGGGGCGTCCAGTTCGCGCTTCAGGGCGGCGACTGCGGTCTCGTAGATGCGCAGGGCGGCGCTGCGCTGTCCCTGGCGGGCCAAGGCGCGCATGAGGACGGCGTAGGCTTCTTCCAGCCAGGGGGCGCTCTCCAGGGCGCGGCGCGCCCACCGTTCGGCCTGGGCCGGTTCGCTGCGGATCAGCAGGGCGTTGGCGGCGTAGAGCGCGCCGTCGATGTAAAGATCCGCCAGCCGCTGGCGCGATTCCAGCAGCCAATCCTCGTAGGGGATTTCTGGCAGCAGCGGCGTGTAGTTTTCGAGGAGCGCCAGAAATTCGGCGGGAAGCGGGGGGATGTCGGCAGTGGACGCGTCGCGCAGGGTCTGGCGCACGATCTGCTCGAAGCGCTCGACGTCGACCTGCATCACATCCTGCGGATCGACGGCATAGGTGCTGCCGTCCAGGACGATGTAGCGGTTGACTCCCTTGGACTGCGCAAATGGCTCCAGCACAGAGCGCAGGCGGCTGTAGACATTGCGCAGCGTGGCCCAGGCCTTGTCGGGGGAAGCGCCGGGCCAGAGCTCCTCCAGCACGCGGTCGCGGGCGAGCAGTTCCCCCCGGTGCAGAGCAAAATATTGGAAGAGACGCTGCACGATCGGTCGCGACCAGGCATCAGGCAGCACTTCTTTGCCGCCACGCCAGAGGCGAAAACCGCCCAGCATCTGCACGCGCAGGGGCGGCGGCGACCCCGTTTCCAGGGTGACGATGGCAGCCACAAGCGCCGCCTTCACCAGCTCCTCCTGCTCGCTCGCAGCCGCCGCGCCCAGTGCGGGCAGCGCCTCCTCGCGCCCGGCGGCGGCCAGCGCGTCCGCCGCCCGTTGGCGGATGTGACCGTCCTCATGCGCCAGCAGCGGATAGACTGGCCGCGGCTGGCCGATCTCGCCCAGCGCCGCCCGCGCCCGTTCGTCGTCGAAGCCGGCGATCAGCACCAGCGGCCAGAAATGCGCCCCCAGATCGGGGTCGCGACGCGTGAGCAGATGCCCGTACCCCCAGTACGTCCTGAGGGCATAGAGCGCGGCGCGGGCATGGCGCCGCCAGCGGTGGTTCTTCGCTGCCCAGCAGACCAGAGCAAGCAGCGCCCGCAGCCGCACCAGGTCCGCCCGGCAGCGCCAGCGAAGGAGACGTTTCGTCGCCGGATGCAGAGAAAACTCGGCGACGTCTCCCGCCAGCCAGGCAAAGCCCAGCGCAATGTCGTGCTCCAGCGCCAGCAGCGCCGCCTCGCGGGGCATCTCGGTCAGCGTGGGCAAAACGCGTCTGGCAAATGCGATGGCTTCGTCGCGCATCTGGTGACGACGCAGCAGCCAGGTCTGCGCAGTTGCCGCAATGGCCCTCGTCCAGTCGTAGACGGCGTAGTTGTCCAACTCGACGGCAGCCGCCTCCGCCGCCTCAAGTTGATCGCGCGCCACGGCGAGCTGCATGCGGTAAAGCCAGAGCCAGAAAGAATCATGGCCGCCAAAGACCTCGACTTCCCCGGCCAGCCGTTCGACCTGCGCCAGCGTTGCGGCCAGCGCAGACCAGTCGCCCATCAGCGCGTGCAACTCGCACAGGTTGAGCAGCGAGTGCGCCTGCCAGGCCGGGGCATCCGTATAGAATTTGATGGCCGCCTGAGTGGCCGCCACCGCCTCCTCAAAATCACCCAGCAGGGCAAAGACGGCGATCGCCATATTCTGGCGATGCTGCACCAGGTTTTCCTCTGGAATCTGGTCGCGCAGGGCCACAAGCGCAGCCGACGTCTGCCGCGCCTCGCGATAGCGCGACTGATCGGCGAAGACCATCGCCAGCAGCTCCAGGCCAAACCGCCGTTGTGGCAGCGTACACGCCGGGTGGTCCAAAATCGTGCGCAGTGCTTCCGGCACGCCCGTGTACTTGCCCTCGCGCACATCGATGTGCTTCTGGTAAATCCGCGCCCAGAGATGATCGACGGACGACGTCCCATTTTCGGTCAGGGCAATGGCTCGCGCCAGCAGTGACCGGGCCTCTGCCTGCATGCCGGGGACGTAGTGGAGAAAGTTGCCCAGGTTGACGAGCAATCGCGGGTGTGCGTCCACGACCGCCTCATCCAGACTCGCCACCCAGCGCCGGTAGGTCAACATGCGCCGATCTGTGTTCAGGAAGGCGTGGGGCAGCGAGAGAATCAGCGCCGCTGCTGTCTGTTGTAGGCCACCCGCCAGGGCGTGCTCGATCGCCATCTCCAGTTCATCACGCTCCTGAAACCAGCGGACGGTTTGTTCAAAGAGCGGCGCCGGGTCGAAACCGGGAGACGCCAACAGCGCCTCCCGGATCAGGTCGTGGTAGCGAAACCAGCCGGGCTGCTCCGCCTCCTCCAGAAAGAGGTTGCGCTGCTGCACTACCTGGCGCAGCGCCACAGCATCGGCGTTCCCTTGCAGCAGATGGCAGGCCAGGGCATCGTCGAACTGAAGCGGCACTGCCGTCACCAGCAGAAAACGCTGCAGAGAGGCGGGAAGCGCGGCGAAAACAGCGGTCACCAGATAGTCGAAGAGGTGCGTCTGCACGACGGGCAGGGGATTGGGGCTGCCGGCCAGTTGGGCAAGCAGTTGCAGCCCCAGCGGCCAGCCGCCCAGACGCTGGCGCCACGTCTCCAGCGTCTGGGCGGAACGGGCCGTGTGCTGCCGCGCCAGCAGCGCCAGCCCCTCTGCGGCGGTGAACCGCAGATCGTCGGCGCCCAACTGGGTCAGGGCCTCCCTCTCCCACGCCAGACGCTGGCGCCCGCCGACCACCAGGCGCAAGTCGTCCCGATCCAGTTGCGCCCGCAGCCACGCCAGACTCTCCGGCCCCTCGGCCAGCAGATGGACGTCGTCCACCACCAGCGTAGCGCCGGGGTGCAGGTGGGGCTGCAACCGCGGTTGCAGGTGCGCCAGATCGATGTCGGCCGCGGTGCAGTCGACGTAAATGCTGCCGGGGCGCTGGCGCACCAGGTGCTGGAGCAGCGTCGTCTTGCCGTAGCCCGCGGGCGCATCGATGAGCACATGTCCCGTTTGCAGGGCGATGGTGAGTTGTTGAAGCAGGCGTGGGCGTTCCAGCGTGGTCATGAAGGGCGGTCAATTCAGGCGTTTACAGACTAAAATCCAGCGTTCGTGCGGGTAGATTTTAAGACACGCAGCGCAAAACGCGCAATCCGCCATTTGTGGGCATCTCGTCACACATCACAGGGTGCAACTTTTCTTGAGACGCACAGACCGGCCGCAAATATTGTCCTTTCTCAAACGTGAAGCAGAGCCAACATCAAAAAGGTTTGGCGAAAGAGGCGGAAAGATGTATCTTTGTTTAATCGCACTTTTCTGGTGAATCATTTGGCGCACCACCCAGCCACACACGAGTAGTCCGTCAATCGCCATTGTTAGTTCACACGCCTCGTGCGGACTGACAGCACGTGAGCGTGCTGACTAAACATTCATGCTGGACGGACCACCAGGCGATCATGCAAAGGATAAACTCCATGAAAAACAGCAAATCAGCGTTGACACACCAACAACAGGAAGCGCTGCTGCACACGTTGCAAGCTCGCTTTGAGCAGCACATGAACCGTCACAGCGGCCTCGCCTGGGCCGGCGTGCAGGCAAGGCTGGCGGCAAACCCAGCCGACCTGTGGTCGCTGCAGGAGATGGAACGCACCGGCGGCGAGCCGGATGTCGTCGGCTACGATGAAGCGACGGGCGCGTATACCTTTTATGATTGTTCGCCCGAAAGCCCGAGTGGCCGCCGCAGTCTCTGCTACGATCGCGCGGCGCTGGAGGCCCGCAAGGAGAACAAACCGGCGACCAGCGCGCTGGAGATGGCCGCCGCCATGGGCGTCGAGCTTCTGACCGAAGCGCACTACCGCGCGCTGCAAACGCTGGGCGAGTTCGACCTCAAAACGTCGAGCTGGCTGGCTACGCCCGCCGCCATCCGCGAGCGGGGAGGCGCCATCTTTGGCGACCGCCGCTACGACCATGTCTTCATCTACCACAACGGCGCCTCCTCCTACTACGCCGCCAGAGGATTCCGCAGCGCACTAAAAGTTTGAATCGCAGTTCGCCCTGCAAGCACCTGCATCTATCGAGTTACCACCGCCAACAGCGGAGATTCCAGGTCAGACCCATCACGACGTTAGCAATGTCAACCGACGATTTGCTTGCCTACCTGTTTGATGGACAGCCGAACCTCCTGTCTCAGCCAATGGCGCGATGGATCGCCTCTTCGCGTCGCTTCGCCGCCTTCGCCACCACTTATCAGGACAAGATCCGCAAGAAGCTGCGCACCACGTCGCACCCAGAAAAGCTTCTGGATCTACAACTGGAGTTAGAAACCGCCTATCTGCTTCTCCAGGAGCGATCCCTCAGTGTGGTGTATGAACCAGAGCTATCCAGGCGCATCCGCAGCCCGGACTTCGCAGTAAGCTTTACCACCAGCCTGACCTTTATGCTGGAAGTCACACGCGTCCAGGCAGAGCCGCAGGAGACGCTGGATGCGCGCCTGGCCGATACAATTTCGGCCAAACTAGGCCAGTTGCTGCCGCAGCGGAGCAATATCCTGCTCGTGGGCGTTGAGGCGGTGGAGGTGAAGCAGCGCGATCTACTGGGCGCGCTGCTGGGCATTCAGCAACGCGCAGAACGCAACGATCTGGCTTTCTTCCAACGCCATGGATTTCGGGATCGGCCTGACTTCTTTCGCCATTATCAACGGGTTAGTGAGATACTGATTCGGAAACTACAGACAGCAGCGACTCCATCCAGCGTGGCATGGATCAACCCGCAGGCAAAACTTCCCTTGCCCAGCAAAGCGCGGGCGGCGCTGCACCGCAGCCAGACCGCGTAAAGACCAAAGACGCAACGAATCGACCCTCTATGCCCACGCCCAAGGACTTTGCCCGCCTCTACCTGCATGCCACCGGAACCGGGGTGGCTGCGTTCGGCGTCCTGGCGACCGGTGCGATTGCGATCCTGCTCTACTGGAATGGGTTTCCGGCCGGCGCGCACGCTGCGGACTACCAAGGCGATCTCATCTTTCTGGTCTTCGGCGTGGTGCTCGCCGGGTTTGGTCTGTGGGGCATGTTCATTTGCGCGCGCTGGCCGCGCCGGCTCAGCCGGGCAGTACGCCAGGGCGCGTCCAAGCCGGTGACGCTGACGCTTGAGATCGTCGAGGGGAGCGACAGCACAGAGTACTACGCGTGGCTGCAAGAACCTGGCGCAGAGGACACTGCGGAAGATTGCTGGCGAGCAAGAATCTGGGTGTATCCGCCCAAGCTGGCCCAGGATGCGGGCCGCCGGCATGAGGCGACCGTCTTTTTTGATGTGGACTCCGCGCGTCCGGCGGCGATCGCATACGCCAGAGGTGTGCTGTGGATGATGGCAGGAGATGCAGCAACGGAAAGACAAGATAAGGAAAAGCTGTGATGCGAATTGAACATATTCAAACCGAAATTGAACGGAAAGCTCACCCTGTCGCCGCTTCCGCAGGCGCCAGCGCTTCCCCCTGCACCCGCGCACCCAGTAGCAGGATGAT
>JACSRL010000793.1 GCA_014879765.1 Anaerolinea sp.
CGAACACGTGATTTCGATACGGCGGCCTACTCAATCCACGTGTTCGCACCCGCCGGCTGAGCAGTTACCCCGATTCATTCTGAATGCACCCAAATCGTTGCTGGTCAGCCTGCCAAGTTTTCGCCATCTCAAAGCTGTGGTATCATCGCACCAACTGTCCTGTCCACTGCCCACCACCGCGCCGGCGACGAGGCTGGCCCTTCCATGAGCCATCAGCAACCCTATTCCCACCATTCCGGTCTTAGCTATCCCCTGGGCGCCACGATCCAGCCGGACGGCGTCAACTTCAGCATCTACGCGCGCCGCGCCACCGGCATCGACCTGCTGCTCTTCGACCACGTGGACGCCCCCACCCCCAGCCAGGTGATCCCGCTGGACCCGCAGCACAACCGCACCCATGACTATTGGCACGTCGCTGTGGCGGGCATCGGCCCCGGCCAGATCTACGCCTATCACGCTCACGGCCCCTGGCACCCCGACGCCGGCCTGCGCTTCGACCACCACAAGGTGCTGCTGGACCCCTATAGCCGCGGGGTGGCCATGCCCAGCCACTATGACCGGGAGGCCGCGGTCAATCCGGGGAACAACACCGGTGTGGCCCTGAAAAGCGTGGTGATCGATCCGCGCGTCTACGACTGGGAGGGGGACCGTCCGCTGCACCGGCCCTATGCCGAGACCATCATCTACGAGATGCACGTGCGCGGCTTCACCCGCCACCCCAGCTCCGGCGTGACCCCGGAGCGCCGCGGCACCTATGCCGGCCTGGTGGAGAAGATCCCCTACCTGCAGGCGCTGGGCATCACGGCCGTGGAACTGCTGCCCATCTTCCAGTTCGACCCCCTCGACGCGCCGCGCGGCCGCGTCAACTACTGGGGCTACAGCCCGATGACCTTCTTCGCTCCCCATATCCAGTACAGCGTCAGCCAGGATGCGCAGGGCGCGCTGGACGAGTTTCGTGACATGGTCAAGGCGCTGCACCGGGCCGGCATCGAGGTGATCCTGGACGTGGTCTACAATCACACGGCCGAGGGCAGCCACCTGGGGCCGACCTTCTGCTACCGCGGCCTGGCCAACGACGACTACTACATCCTGGAGAAGAACCAGGCGCTCTATGCCAACTACAGCGGCACCGGCAACACCCTCAACGGCAACAACACCATCGTGCGGCGCATGATCCTGGACAGCCTGCGCTATTGGGTGCGGGAGATGCACGTGGACGGCTTTCGCTTCGATTTGGCATCGATTCTCTCGCGCGATGAGCAGGGCGCGCCGATGCTCAACCCGCCGGTGCTGTGGGACATCGACAAGGACCCGGTGCTGGCCGGCGCCAAGCTGATCGCCGAGGCGTGGGACGCAGGCGGGCTCTACCAGGTGGGCAACTTCATCGGCGACTACTGGAAAGAGTGGAATGGCCGCTTCCGCGACGATGTGCGCGCCTTCGTCAAAAGTGATCCCGGCATGACCGAAGCTGTGGCCAGCCGCTTCTTTGCCAGCCCTGACATCTACGGCCACAAGGGGCGGGAGCCTGAGCAGAACATCAACTTCATCACCTGCCACGACGGCTTCACGCTCAACGACCTGGTTTCCTACAACGACAAGCACAACCTGGCCAACGGCGAGCAGAACCGCGACGGCGAGGCCCACAATCTGAGCTGGAACTGCGGCTGGGAAGGCCCCAGCGCGGATCCGGCCATCGAACGGCTGCGCCAGCGCCAGATCAAGAACCTGCTGACCATCAATCTGCTGGCGCTGGGCGTGCCCATGCTCTCCATGGGCGACGAGGTGCGGCGCACGCAGTTTGGCAACAACAATGCCTACTGCCAGGACAACGAGGTGAGCTGGTTCGACTGGACGGCGCCGGAGCGCCACGGCGACATCCTGCGCTTCGTGCAGAAGCTCAACCGCCTGCGTCTGCACCTGGACGCGGTGATCGAAGGGCCGCACCACCTGAACCTGTGGCAGTTGCTGCACAGCACGCGCGTCCAGTGGCATGGCGTCAAGCTCAACCAGCCCGATACCTCCTACACCTCGCACTCCCTGGCGCTGACCGCCTGGGGCCGCTGGGCGGTGTTTCACATGATCTTCAACGCCTACTGGGAGCCGCTGAGCTTCGAGGTGCCGGCGTTGCCTTCGGTGCAGCACAGCGACTGGCGGCGCATCATCGACACCGCGCTGGACTCGCCGCTGGACTTCTGCGAGTTTCCCGAGGCGCCGACGCTGTCGGGACAGCTTTACCGCGCCGAGGCGCGCTCGGTGGTGGTTCTGGCCTGCCGGCGCGTGGGTGAGAGCGACTGAGCGTCGCGGGCTGGCTCGGTCAGGAGACCGGCCAGAGCATCAAGCTCGCGGGCTGGCTCGGTCAGGAGACCG
>JACSRL010000351.1 GCA_014879765.1 Anaerolinea sp.
CCACCGCCACCCCGATCGCCACACCCAACCCCTACGACGTCAACAACGACGGCGTGGTGGACATCCAGGATATCATGCTGGTGGCGGCCCACTGGCAGCCGTGACCCGGCCCGCGTGGCAACCAGTGGCCCCCCGCCCGCGCCCGCCGGTTCGGCGAACCGGCGGGCGCGGCAATGGATGAGCGTTGGCAGCACGCCCAAGCAACTTTGTCGTTCTGCCAGACCTGGGGTATGATAGACGACGGTTTCCCAAGTGCTCACTCCCGACCCACCGGCGCGGCTGAACGTGTCCGGTTTTGGGTTATGTCAACGAGGATCGGAACGAGTGCATGGCCTCACAAGATAGCTCACTCACCCTGGATCAGTTCTTCTCGCCGCGCTCGGTGGCCGTCGTCGGCGCCAGCGCGGACCCCACCAAACTCGGCTACGCGGTGTTGAACAATGTGATCGAACATGGCTTCACCGGCGTGGTCTACCCCATCAACCCCAAGGCCGACGAGATCCTTGGCCTGCCCACCTATCCCAACCTGCTGGCCGTGCCTGGCGAGATCGACCTGATCGTGGTGGTCATCCCGCCCAAGGCCGTGGCTGGCGCGCTGGAGGAGGCGGGCCAGAAGGGGGTCAAGGGCGCCATCGTCATCACCGCCGGCTTCCGCGAGGTAGGCCCGCAGGGCATGGCCATGGAAAAAGAGTTGCTGGCCATCGCCCGCAAGTATGGCATGCGTCTGATCGGCCCCAACTGTCTGGGGATCATCGACACCTACGCCCCCTTGCAGGCCAGCTTTGCCCTGGGCATGCCCATGCAGGGCAAGATCGCCTTCATGTCGCAGTCGGGCGCGCTCTGCACCAGCATCCTGGACATGGCGCTGGCCGACGACATCGGCTTCAGCCGCTTCGTCAGCCTGGGCAACAAGGCCGACCTGAACGAGATCGACTTCTTGCAGGTCTGGGGCAATGACCCCAACAGCAAGGTGATCACGGCCTACCTGGAGGGGATCGCCGACGGCGGCCGCTTCATCGAGGTGGCGCGCGGGGTCAGCAAGCGCACCCCGGTGATCGCCATCAAGTCGGGCACCACCGAGGCCGGCAGCAAGGCGGTCTCCAGCCACACCGGCACCCTGGCCGGCTCGGAGAAGGCCTATGAAGCGGCCTTCTTGCAGGCCGGCGTGCTGCGGGCCGGCTCGGTGCAGGACCTGTTCGACATGGCCATCGCCTTTGCCCAGCAGCCGCTGCCCGCCACCGACGCGGTCGCGGTGGTGACCAACGCCGGCGGGCCGGGCATCATGGCCACCGACGCGCTGGAGCGGGCCGGTCTGCAACTGGCTTCCCTCACGGCCGAGACCCAGGCGCTGCTCAAGGCTGGCCTGCCGGCCGCGGCCAGCGCGGCCAACCCGGTGGATGTGCTGGGCGACGCCATGGCCGACCGCTACGCGCTGGCTGTCAACGCGGTGGCCGACGATCCCAACGTCGGCGCGATCATCGTGGTGCTGACGCCACAGATCATGACGCAGATTCGCGAGACGGCCGAGGCCGTCACCCAGGTGTCGCGGCGCACGGGCAAGCCGATCCTGACCGCCTTCATGGGCAAGCAGACCATCGGCCAGGGGGAGCGTATCCTGCGCGCGCATGGCCTGCCCAACTACCCGGTGCCGGAGCGCGCCGTGGCCGCGCTGGCCGCCATGGTGCGCCAGAAAGGCTGGCAAGAGCGCCCCATGCCCCAGCTGGAGCGCTTTGAGGCAGACCGCGACGCGGTGGCCGAGGTTTTCCGCCAGGTCAAGGCTGAGGGCCGGCTGGCCATCGGCGACGCCGAGGCGCGCGCGGTGCAGGCGGCCTATGGCATCCCCTTCCCCAAGTCAGTGCTGGCCAGAAGCGCCGAAGAGGCCGGCCGCGCGGCCGAGGAGATCGGTTTCCCGGTGGTCATGAAGATCACCTCACCCGACATCCTGCACAAGACCGACATCGGCGGCGTCCGGCTCAACCTGCAAAACGCCGAAGCGGTGCGCGACACCTTCGATCTGATGGTCTACCGCGCGCAGCGCTACCAGCCATCGGCCGATATCTGGGGCTGCCTGGTGCAGCAGCAGGTGCGGGGAGGCAAGGAAGTGCTGCTGGGCATGAACCGCGACCCGCAGTTCGGCCCGCTGCTGGTCTTTGGCCTGGGGGGCATCTACGTCGAGGCGCTGAAGGACGTCACCTTCCGGGTGGCGCCCATCGACCGGCGCCAGGCGCGCGAGATGCTGAACGAGATTCGCGCTTATCCCCTGTTGCGCGGTGTGCGCGGCGAGCCGCCCAGCGACACCGACGCCATCGTCGACGCCATCCTGCGTCTCAGCCAGCTCGTCACCGATTTCCCTGAGATCGTCGAGATCGACATCAACCCGTTGATGGTATTCGAACAGGACAAGGGCGCGCTGGGAATCGACATGCGGCTGATCTTGAGATGACCGAGCGGAGCAACTAAATGGCAACACTTTATGTGCTATCCACAGAGACCTATTCCGGCAAGACCGCGGTCTGCGTCAGCCTGGGCCTGCGCATGCGCGCCGATGGCTACGACGTGGGCTACATGAAGCCGGTCAACATGGGCGCGATCTTGCAGGCCGGCCAGCCCTACGACGAGGACGTGGTCTTCATGAAGGACGTCCTGGAGCTGCCGGAGCCGCTGGAGACGCTGGCGCCGGTGCAATTGACCGCGCAACGGATCGAGGCGCTGCTGAAGGGCGAGACACAGAGCGCCGGTTTCGTCGAACGGCTGACCAACGCCTTCCGCACGGTGAGCGATGGCCACGACGCGGTGATCCTGGAGGGCGCCAGCAACCTGCGCGAGGGCTACATCGTCGACCTGGCCCCGCCCGACCTGGCGCGCATCGCGCGCGATGCCGGCAACGACGCGCTGGGCCTGGCGGTGATCCGCTACGACGACGCGCGCTCGGTGGACCATTTCCTGGCCGCGCAGAAGCGGTTGGGCAATACGCTGCTGGGCGTGGTGGTCAACAATGTGCCGGCCGTCCACATGGATTTCTGCGAGACCGTGCTGCGGGACTATCTGGAGCACAAGGGGATCGGCGTCTTTGCCGTGCTGCCGCGCCAGCGCATCCTGCAGGCCACCACCGTGGGCGAGCTGGCCGACGGGCTGGGCGCGGAGATCCTGGTGCGGGCCGACCTGCGCGACGAGCTGGTGGAGAACCTGATGGTGGGCGCGATGGGCGTGGACCAGGCGCTGCGCTACTTCCGCCGTCGCGCCAACAAGGCGGTCATCACCGGCGGCGACCGGGCCGACATCCAGTCGGCCGCGCTGGAGACCTCCACCAAGTGCCTGATCCTGACCGGCAACATGGAGCCGGCCGGCGTCATCCTGTCGCGCGCCGAAGAGGCGGGCGTGGCTGTGATGCTGGCGCCGCAGGACACCCTGGCGGCCATCGAGATCGCCGAGAGCTACTTCGGCCGCAGCCGCTTCCAACAGCGCGCCAAGATCGACGCCTTCCGCCAGCTGATGGACCAGCGCTTCGATTTTGCACGGCTCTATCAGGCGCTAGGCCTGGGCTCCTAGCGGCGCAAGGATGACATTCGGAAGAAGTTCAACTTCTCGCAAGAAGTTCAACTTCTCGGAAGAAGTTGAACTTCTTCCTGAAAAACATAGGAGATCAAACACCCATGACCCTTATTGAAAATATCGTCGCCCGTGAAGTCCTCGACTCGCGCGGCAATCCTACGGTTGAAGCCGATGTGGAGCTGATGTCGGGCGGCTTTGGCCGCGCCATCGTCCCCTCCGGCGCGTCCACCGGCATGCACGAGGCCGTGGAGCTGCGCGACGGCGACAAGAGCCGCTACGGCGGCAAGGGCGTGCTCCAGGCGGTGGAGAATGTCAACGACATCATCGCCGAGGAGCTGATCGGCTGGGACGCGCTGGACCAGGTGGGCATCGACAATGCCATGATCGAGCTGGACGGCAGCCCCAACAAGGGCAAGCTGGGCGCCAACGCCATCCTGGCCGTCTCCATGGCCGTGGCCAAGGCGGCCGCCAGCGCGCTGGAACTGCCCCTCTATCGCTATCTGGGCGGCGTCTCGGCCCGCACCCTGCCGGTGCCGATGATGAACATCCTCAACGGCGGCAAGCATGCGGTGGGCAGCACCGATTTCCAGGAGTTCATGGTCATGCCCACCGGCGCGCCCTCCTTCGCCGAGGGGCTGCGCTGGGGCGCGGAGATCTACCAGAGCCTGAAGAAGGTGCTGCACGACGGCGGCTACAGCACCAACGTGGGCGACGAGGGCGGCTTTGCCCCGGCGCTGGGCGGCAACGTCAAGGCCGTGGAGGTGATCCTCAAGGCCATCGAAAAGGCGGGCTACAAGCCGGGCCAGGATGTGTGGCTGGCGCTGGATCCGGCCATGAGCGAGCTCTATGACGCGACCACCGGCCGCTACAAGCTGGAGATCGAGGGCCGCGAGCTGAGCAGCGAAGAGCTGGCCGAGCTGTGGGCCGACTGGGCCGCCAGGTACCCCATCATCAGCCTGGAAGATGGCATGGCCGAGGATGACTGGGCCGGCTGGAAGCTGCTGCACGACAAGATCGGCACGCGCGTCCAGTTGGTGGGCGATGACCTGCTGGTGACCAACGTGGAGCGCATCGAGCGCGCCATCGAGGCCCAGGTGTGCAACGCGCTGCTGTGCAAGGTCAACCAGATCGGCACCCTGACCGAGTCGGTGGCCGCGGTAGACATGAGCCACCGCGCCGGCTGGGCCGTGGTCACCTCGCACCGCTCCGGCGAGAGCGAGGATGCGACCATCGCCGACTTCGTGGTGGCCTACAACACCGGGCAGATCAAAACCGGCGCGCCGGCCCGCTCCGACCGCATCGCCAAGTACAACCAGCTCCTGCGCATCGAGGAGCAGTTGGGCGAGGACGCGCTCTACCCCGGCATGAAGGCCTTCCGCGTCAAGCGTTAGCCATTCACCCATTGCCCATTAACCATTCACCCATTCCCAATTAACCATTCACCCATTCACCCATTCACCAATTAACCATTCACCCATTCACCCATTCACCAATTAACCATTCACCCGTTCCCAACCACAACGCCGGCGCATCTGCGCCGGCGTTGTCTGTTATAGAGAATCAAACCACAAAGCGCCCTCAGGCGCTGGGAAGCCATCTGTCAAGATCGATGTATTGCATTCACCGATCTTACGCCCCCAAGATCCAGTCCACCGCCTCAGCCAGGTCTGCGGCCACCGGCAGATGGCTGAGGCCGCTGGCGGCAAGCCTTCCCATCTGCTTCTCGCCGCGGCCGGTGCGCACCAGGATCGGCTGGCAGCCGGCCGCCAGCGCAGCCTGCATGTCGCTGACCGCATCCCCCACCAGGTAGGAACGGGCCAGGTCGATGCCCAGCTCGCGCGCCGCGTGCAGCAACATGCCCGGCTGCGGCTTGCGGCAGGTGCAGCCAGCCTCCGGCGCGTGCGGACAGGCGTAGACCGCGTCGATGCGGCCGCCGGCCTGCTGCACCAGGTCCACAAGGCTGTGGTGGATGCCGGCCAGCGTCGCCGCGTCCATCAGCCCGCGGCCCACGGCGGACTGATTGGTGACGACCACCACGACAAAGGGGCTGGCCGCCAGCCGCTGCATAGCCACCAGCACGCCAGGCAGGATCACCACCTGCTCCCATGTGCGCACGTAGTCGGCGCGGTTCTCGTTCAGCACGCCGTCGCGGTCCAGAAAAACGGCCGGCCGGCCCTGTCGCCCGCGGTCGGCTTGCTGAAAGAACAAGATATTCGGTTCCATGCGAGCTAATCCTCGGATCCGATCGCACGCCAAGGCGCCAAGACCGCCAAAGCAACCAGCTTCTTCTTTGCGTTTTTTTGCGCCTTTGCGTGCGAAAACAACTCAGCGCTCCGGCAGGCGCGCTTTGTCCCGCTCCAGCCGCAGCACCCGCAGCGCGGTCTGGGCCAGAATCTGCACGTCCAGCCAGATGGTCCAGTTGCGGATATAGACCATGGTCACCCGCATCTCGTCGTCCAGGCTGCGCTTCCAGCCCACCGCCCACGGCCCGGTGATGCCCGGCTTGACGGTCAACAGGTTGGGCAGCCAGGGGGAATGCAGCGCCACCTGGCCCACCGAGACGGTGCGCGGCCCCACCCAGCTCATCTCGCCCGCCAGGATGTTCAGTAGTTGCGGCATCTTGTCCAGCCCGCTGTCGTAGAGAAGGCGCTGCACGCGGGTGATCTGCTGCGCCGCGCCGGCCGTGGCCTGTCCGCCGTCGGCCAGCGCCAACGGATGGGCGAAACGGGGCCGCGGGGTCTCCCCCAGGCCAGTGTTGAATTTCCAGGTGGTGAATTCGCCGCCGCCGCGGGCCAGCACCCGATGCCGTTCGATCACCGGGCCGTCGATGGTCAGGCGCAACAGCAGCGCGATGAGGCCCATCAACGGCGCAGCCACCACCAGATTCAGCGCCGCCAGGCTGTAGTCCAGCCCATTCTTCAGCAGCTTATCGGGCCCGGTGATGCGCTCCCGGTTGACCAACAGCAGCGGCACATAGGCCACCTGCGTCACCTGCACGCCGGTGGTCAGAATCTCATAGAAGCCAGGGGAGAGCTTGATCTCGAAGGGCGCCTGGTCGGCATCGACGCTGAGGCGCTGCATGATCTCCTGAAACGTCTCCCAGGCCACCGCGTTGCTGACCAGCACCACCTCGTCCACCTGGTGCTGGCGGGCCACATCGTGCAGACGGTCGGGGCCGCCCAGCACGCGCAGAGGCGCGTCAGGCTGGTCGGGCATGGGCACGGGCGCGCCCACCGGCAGAAAATCGTCGATGAAGCCGATGACATCGACCCCGGCGCCGGCCGCGGCGCGGAACTGGCGCGCGATGGCCTGGCCCTGCTCGTTGGCGCCCACGATCAACATGCGCGTGCGCAGCCGGCCGCGGCGATGAACCCAGGCCAGCGCGCGTCGCACCAGGAAACGCCCGCCGCCGACGAACAGAAGGCCAAAGACGAAGACCAGCAGAAACCAGCCGCGGCTCAGGGTGGCGACGCGCACCCAATAGCTGAGCAGGATCACCGCCACGATGCCGTAGATGAAGGACTTGGCGATCTGCGCGTATTCCTCCATGCCGCCGCGCACCAGGCGGGTGTCATACAGATTGTTGAAGGCGAAGATCAGCAGAAAGATGGGCACGATCAGCGCGCTGACGCGCAGATAGACCGCGAACTCCTCGAAGGCGCGTTCGGGCAACAGGCCGCTGACGATGCGCAGCCAGTAGGCGACCAGCAGGGCCAGCGCCACGCCGATGCTATCCAGAATGACCAGCGTCCCCACCAGCCGCCGATTGACCGACTTGTTCATCGTGCAACTTCCTCGACGGGAGCTGGGCTCAGCGCGGCTGCAGGCCCGCCGGGCCAGTGGAAACGCCGGGCTGCCCGGCCGGCCGCGCGGCCCGCAGCATCGCGCCGTTTGCCCCGGCCGGCCGGCTGACCGGGCCGGACGGAGAGGCTGTCGGCAGGCTCAGCCCGGCGTTCATCAGCACCCGCGCGCCGGTGCTGTCGAAACGAAAATCCATGCGCAGCAGCCCCAGGCTGGCCAGGGCCGCGGTCACGGCCGCCTGGTGGGGCCGTTCGCAGTAGAGCATCAGAAAGCCGCCGCCGCCCGCGCCGGTGATCTTGCCGCCCACCGCGCCCAAAGCGCGCGCGGTCTCGTAGCTCTGATCGATCAACTGGTTGGAGACGCCGGGCGCAAAGCGTTTTTTCTGCATCCAGTTCTCGTGCAGCAGCTCGCCGAACGCGGTCAGATCGCCGCTGATGAAGCTGTGGCGCACGTCGGCCACCAGCGCCTTGACCCGGTGCAACGCCTCCACGGCGCCGGAGTTGGACTTCTTGCTGGCCTGGGTCTGCTCCTTGAGGATGTCGGCCGAGTTGCGCGCCTGGCCGGTGAAGAAGAGCATCAGATTCTCCTGCAGGCGCTGGCTGGTCTCCCACGGAATGTCCAGCGGCGTCACCCGGCAGCCCTGCGCGCTGAACTCGATCTCGTTCAGGCCGCCGAAGGCCGCGGCGTACTGGTCCTGCTTGCCGATGGGCATGCCCATCTCCTCGATCTCGATCTGGCAGGCCAGCTCGGCCAGCTCCCCTTTGCTCAATTGCTGGCCCAGCGCGGTGCTCAGCGCCTTGATGATGGCCACGGTGACGGTGCTGGAGGAGCCGAGGCCGGTGCCGGGGGGGATTTCCGAGGCCAGGAACATGGAGAGCCCCTGTTCGACGCCGAAATGGCGCAGGATGGTGCGCGGCAGCAGCAGCGTGCCCTCCAGCGGCGCATCCTCGATGGCCGCGGCGGCATCCTGGCGATAGAAGGTGCTGTAGTCGGAGGAGGCGATCTGCAAGGACTCCCCCTCGCTGAAGGCGCGCAGGAAGACGTAGAAGTATTTGTCGATGGTGGTGTTAATCACCAGACCACCGAACTGATTGAAATAGGCCGGCAGGTCAGTGCCGCCGCCGGCCAGGGAAATGCGCACGGGGGCGCGGGCGATGAGCATGGGGAAGGATGAAGGATGAAGGATGAAGGATGAAGGATGAATGATGCGTGATGCGTGACGAGTGATGCGTGATACTGCGAGCTCGGGCCGGTCTTTGCGCAGCACCCCGGAGTGGGCTGACCGTGCCCGTTCGACCGTGTCCTTACTCGACCATCAGCGCGCTGCGGTTCAGCAGGCGACGGGTCTGGAAGGCCAGGCGCTGGCCGCGGGTCATGCCCAGCGCCTGCGCGCCCAGGACGGCCTCGGGCGGGGGCAGCAGCCGGTAGCGCAGCTCATGCGCCATGGCGGCCGGCCGGTCGATCAGCAGGATCTCCAGCGGCGCCAGTTGGGTCCAGCCGGCGTCCTCGCGCTCCAACGGCGCCAGCAGCGCATCCTGGTCCAGCGTCGCATGCAGCAGACGCCGCCGCCAGGCCGCCGGCCGCAACTGGGCCAACAGCGCCGGATCCACCGGGGCCTCCAGCAGGCGGCCGGCCAGCGCCAGGCTGGTGTAGAGCAGCACCGTCAGGCCGGCTGTCCGGGCGCTGCCGGCGATGTACTGCCAGTCCAGCGAGCGGGTTGCTCCCAGGCGCAGCAGCTCGGCCACGTCCACCAGCCAGCGCAGGCCCACATAGCGGTGTTTGCGCATGTGCAGCGCCAGGTGCAGCAACATGTCCTCGGGCGAAAAACGCAACGCCGGCTGGCCAGCCACCTGGAACCGCTCGGCCCGCGCCCGCCACAGCTCCAGATCCAGCGCAAAAAGGCCGCGCGGGGCCAGGTTCCAGTGCAGCTCCAGCAGCGTGGCCTGGCCGGCCATGGGGGGCAAGCTCACCGGCAGGTCATAGGCGTTGGCAAGCTGCACCGCCACGGTGTCTGCCTCGGGCAACGTGCAGCCCATGCGCGCCAGCGCCTGGCCGGCCGCGGTCACCTGGTCGGGACGCACCAGCACGTCCAGATCGGCCGACGGCCGCGTCAACGGGTCGGGGTAGACCAGATCGGCCAGCGCGTAGCCCTTGAGCACGAGCGGCTCGATGCCGGCGCTGGCCAAGGCTGCTGCCACGCCGGCCAGTTGGCGCTGCTGCACCATGCCGACGAAGGCGATCTGCGTCGCGGCCGCGTCCAGGGTGCGCCAAGTGGGTTCAGGCACGGCCGGCGCCGCATCCAGCGCCAACAGCTTGCGCCGCACCAGCCCCACCACGCCGTGCAGGCTGGCCAGCTCGCCCAGCCGCGGCCAGTCGATGGGCAAGGCCAGCAGGCCGGCGATCCTGGCCCGCGCCGCCTCGCTGGGATCGCTGCTGCACAGGGCCAGCAGCAGGGCGCCGGTTGGGTCAGACGTCATGGCCCCGCCGTGCGCACCGTGCCCAGTTGCTTCATCACCTGCTCAGCCTGCGCGTAGGGGTCGCCCAGGCCAGGCTGCTGCCGCGCCCAGGCCGCGTAGTCGGCGATGATCTGCGGCAGCGGCGTGGTCGGCGCCCAGCCCAGGCCGCGCAGCCGGCTGATGTCAGAGACGATGTGGCGGGTGTCGCCGAAGCGATATTCCCCCGGCACGGCCACCGCCAGATCGACGCCCAGCACCTGCGCGGCCAGCGCGCCGTATTGCAAGACGCTGACCGCGTGGCCGCCGCCGACGTTGAAGACCTGATAGTCGGCGTGCGGGTCTTCCAGCACCAGCACGTTGGCGCGCGCCACGTCGCCCACGTAGACGTAATCGCGCAACTGCCCGCCGTCCTCGTAGGCGATGGGGGCCTGGCCGGCCAACATGCGGGTGACGAAGATGCGGCAGATGCCGGAATAGGCGTTGCGGAAGCTCTGGCGCGGCCCCTGGGTGATGGAATAGCGCATGGCCACGGTGGGAATGCCGTAGCGCTGGCCCAGGTTGAGCGCGATCATCTCCTGGGCGTATTTGGACATGGCGTACTGGTTGTGCGGCCGCACCTGCGCCTCGTCGCTGAGCTCCATCTGCACAGGGCCGCCGCACTGCGGGCAGCGCACCTCCCACTGCCGCGCCTTGAGCTGCGTCTCCGGCCGCAAGGGGGGGTAGACGATGCCGTCCACGGGACAGCGGTACTTGCCCTCGCCGTAGACCGACTGGCTGCTGGCCACCACCACCTTCTGCACCGGCAGGCGATCGTTGACGATCAGCTCGTAGAGCAGCGCGGTGCCGGTGGCGTTGACGTCGAAAAAGCGGCTGAAGTCGGTCAGGTAGTCCTGGTAGGCGGCCAGGTGTACCACCACATCCACGCCGTCCAGGGCCTGGCGCATGGCCCGGCGGTCGCGCACGTCGCCCCGGATGAACTCCACCGCGGGGCTCAGATAGTCGGGGGTGACGCCATCCAGATGCACGGGGGGCGCGAGCGCGTCCAACACGCGCACGCGGTAGCCGCGCGCCAACAACAGATCGACGGTGTGGGAGCCAATAAAACCGGCGCCGCCGGTCACTAGCGCATTAGGCACGACTCAACTCCTCTGGCACGCTCAGGCGGACGGCGACAGGATGTGGCGGCGGTACCAGTCGATGGTCTCCGCCAGCCCTTCCTCCAGCGACACCTGCGGTCGATAGCCCAGCAGGACCTGCGCCTTGCTCAGATCGGCCTGGCGAATGGCCTGGCCGGCCGGCTTGCTGGTGTCGAACTCGACCGGCACCTGGCGGCCGGAGAGGCGGCGCACCGTCAGCACCAGGTCCTTGATGCTGACCAGCTCGTCGCTGGCCAGATTGATGGGATCGGGCTGCGGGGTGCGCTCCATGGCCAGCATCATGCCGCGCGCCACATCGCGCGCGTGGACGAAGGTGCGCAGTTGGCTGCCGTCGCCCCAGACCACGATGCGGTCGCGCTCGAACACCTTGCGGATGGTGGCCGGGATCACGTGCGAGGTCTCCCAGTCGAAGTCGTCGCGCGGGCCGTAGGCGTTGTACGGGCGCACAATGGCAATCTGCATGGGGTATTCCATGGCATAGGCGCGGGCCTGAACTTCGGCCAGCCGCTTGGCCCAGCCATAGCCGAAGTTGGTGGGCTCAGGGTCTTCGATGAAGCCCTCATCCTCGGCCGTGGGCGTGGGCGCGCTGCGGCGATAGACGCAGGCTGAGCTGACGCACAGGTAGCGTTCCACCTGCTCCAGTCGGGCCGCCTCCATCATCTGCAAGTTGACCACCGAGTTCTGATAGAACATGTCGCCGGAGTGGGCGACGTTGTAGCCGATGCCGGTCAGCTTGGCGCCCAGGTGCATGACGATATCCTGGCCCGCGGCCGCGCGGCGCGCCTCGTCGAGCTGGCTGATGTCGCCGGTGAGCAGCTCGATCTCCTGGCGCACCGCGGCCAGGTTCTCCAGCGACCCTTTGCGCAGACGGCCAACCACCCGCACGCGGGCGCCGGCAGCCACCAGCATCTCCACCAGGTGTGAACCGATAAAGCCGGTTCCACCGGTGACCAGAACTTTCTTTCCAGGCCAAAATGCCATGCCATTATCTCCTTGATCCGATAAGCTTGAGGTAGAACTGCTCCAGTTGGCCGACCTGATGCTCCCAGGAAAGATCGCCCTCGGCCAGGGCACGGGCGCTGCCGCTCTGGCGGGCGCGCGCCTCCGGGCTGAGCAGCAGGGTGACAACGCCCTGGGCAAAGGCCAGCGGCGTGTCCTCGGTCAACAGGCCGATGTCGTAGGTATTGAACAGGGGCCGCAGAATGCGCATGTTGGTGGCCACGGTGGGCCGGCCCACGGCCAGATAGTCGTTGAGCTTGGAGGGCCAGATGTTGTCGGTGGCGATCATGTGCCGGAAGGGCAACACCGTCACATCCGAGGCGCTCAAATAGACGTTCAGGTCGTTGTAATCGATCCAGCCGGTCTCGATCACATCCGCGCGGCAGTCGGCCGGTACGAAGGACCAGAAGTCCTTGAGCTTGTGGTTGCCGATGCACAACACCTTGACCGGCTGCGGGATCATCTGCTTGATCAGCGCCAGGGCGGAGAAGAGCAGCCTGGCCGTGGTGGCGCGCATGACCCCCACGTAGCCCAGCAGATAGGCATCGCGCGGCAGGTCTGGCAGGCGGCTGCGGGCCTCTGCGACGCTGTAGGGGGTCAGCCCCTCAGGGTCGCAGCCGTTGAGCAGGGTAATCATCCGCTGGCGCTCGATGCCCAGCGCGACCGCCCGCTCCAGCAGCGGCTCGCCCATGGCGACCACCGCATCGGCCAGGGGATAGAAGGTCTCCTCGCAAAAGGTCTCCACCGGCTGCATGAAGGTGCGGATCAGCGGGCCGCGCTCGGAGGCGGTGCCGCCGCGGCCATACCAGTCGGCCCAGTCCAGGATGGTGGGCGTGCCCATGGTGTATTTGAGCCACAGGGCCGGCAGCGCGACCGCCGGGCGCGATTCCAGCCCATGCACGATGTCATAATGATCGTAGGCGACGAAACGGATGCGCTGCAAGACGTTCCACGGGTCCCAGCCGGTGCGGGCCTGTCCCGGCAGCAGGTCCGGGGTCTCGACAATGCGCACCCCGGCCGACTCGAACTCGTGAAAGCCGCTGCGCGCCTGGGGGGCAATGGTCAGCAGGGTCACCTCATGGCCACGTCGCACCAGATGACGCGCCAGGTGATAGGCATGAAAAAACGCGCCGCCGCCCTTCCAGGTGACGTTGTGGGTGAGATAGAGAATGCGCATGGGGAAATGATGAAGGATGAAGGATGAACGGCCAATGGGCAATGGTCAATGGTCAATGGTCAATGGTCAATGGTCAATGGTCAATGGTCAATGGCAATTGGCAATTGGCAATTGGCAATTGGCAATTGGCAATTGGCAAGGGTGTGTTTGAAATGAGTTGGTTAGCGTAGGTCGATTGCGAAGCACCCCGGAGTGGGGAAGCGGGTTG